>JABGWN010000106.1 GCA_018645535.1 Methanobacteriota archaeon | reverse complement strand
GCAGATGCTATTTTCATGGGAGCTATTGGCCAACCGGGTGCGCGTTTACCGAATGGCGACCTCGCCGGTGGTTCCGTAATTCTTGGTATGCGAAGCGGTCTTGATCTCTATGCAAATGTCCGACCAATTCGCCTGTATGAAGGCGTTCCACACAAAGTTCACGGACGTTTCACAAACATTTGGGATCCGGAATTGGTTGACATGGTTATCCTGCGAGAAAACACCGAAGGACTCTACCACTCTCTTCTTCATCGAAGTGCACAACGTGCTAAGGGACTAGAAGGGTATGAACCTCCTTCGATTGAATTCCCTGGTTTGCATGGAGAAATTGCATACGATCCGCGCCCAATTTCTTCTCATGGATCTGAGCGCTTGATTCAGATGGGTTTTGATATTGCCCAAACTCGATCTGGCGCCCCTATTGATGGTGTAAATAGAGTTTCATGCATCGATAAGAGTAACGTGACACGTGGATGTCAATTGTTCCGTAGATCTTATGACAAAATTGCTGATAAGTATCCTCAAATAACTCGGGATTATGGATATATTGACGCTTTCACACAGTGGCTTACACGAACACCGGAACACTACGATGTCGTCGTTACATCAAACATGTTTGGTGATATTGCAACTGATCTTGCTTCTGTTCTTCAGGGAGGAATGGGGATGGCTGCATCTGGAAATATAGGTGATAACCATGCATTCTTCGAACCTGTTCACGGTTCAGCACCAAAGCACGCTGGATTGAACAAAGTCAACCCAATTGCAAGTATCAATTCTATCCAGATGATGTTGGATTGGCTTGCTCGACGTTCAAATGATGATGATTTACTTCATGTTTCGCAACTCATTGACCAAAGTGTTGCCGAGCATCTGAAGGATGGGAAGTCACTGACCTACGATCTCGGTGGAACTGCGACATGCAGTGGTGTTGGAATTGCAGTCGCAGACCGGCTCGCATCTCATTTGAAGGAACTCTAATTTGGACGTGCTATTAATTCAATGGTTGGAACTTTCCAACCTACGAACCAGATACCGATTAATGCAACAAGTGCAATCGTTGTTTGGCCAAATCCTGGATCGCCTAATTCTGTAACAGTCCAAATTGATAATGCGGACACGACAGATATGATTCCAATAATGATAATTTTTGAATGGAGAGGGAGTGCTTTTCCTGCTTTGTAGTATTCTAGTAATGCATTTCCAAACAATCTGTTTGTCAAAAGCCAACGGAACATTCGACGAGAAGAACGCCCGAAACAGAACCCTGCTGCTACAAGCCAAGAGGTTGTCGGCCACCCAGGGATTACCGTCCCTATGGCTGCAAAGATTACGAAAATTATACCCAGAACGTTCCATATCCATCGAACTAAAAAGTTACGAGATGGTTTGTGTAAATCGAGAATATTCTCTAGTATTTCTTCGTCGGATTTACCTTCAATATCGAGATAAATGGGGGGGGTGGAGTTCGCTTTAGGAGAACTCATATGACTACTTCCTCAATTTTAGCCGGGCGCTGGTTACTCATAAGTAATGGGGCGAACCCATAAGAAATACGAAGGCCTCAAATCATACATGGCTTAGCGATATCATGGCAGGCGCACCACTCATTCCGCGTATTGGAACGCCTGAGAATCCAATAAGGATAGCTGTCCTCTTTTCGGGCTCGGGAACTGGGGCTAACGCTTTATTTCATCATCAAGGAAAGGTGGGTTGTACCCATAAAACCGTCCTTAGTATAACGAATAAAGAAGATGCCGGGGGGATTGGTTTTGCAAATGAGTATGGAATTCCTGTTAAGATTGAGAACATTGACTTATCCCTCCCTAAACAAGAGAGAAGAGAGGATCAAGAACGACGAATAATGAAGCACATTGAACACTATGATGTTGAAGTCATAATCCTCTCAGGCTACATGCGTATTTTATCTGAATATTTTGTTTCTACATATTATCCTAAAATCCTCAATATCCACCCCTCGCTTTTGCCTGCCTTTCCAGGAGCAGATGCTCATTCTGATGTCCTCTCAAGCCGAGTTCGTGTAAGCGGCTGTACGGTCCATGTGGTGGATTCGGGGATGGACTCTGGAACAATATTGGGCCAATGTAGAGTTCCTGTTTTTGCCGAGGATTCTCATGCTATTCTTGCGAAGCGGGTGCAGGTAGAAGAGCATCGGCTTTATCCAAAAATTATCGATTTGATTTGTTCAGGGCATCAAGTTGTTCTGGATGATTAAAGTTCGTTAATTCCGCCCCATACTCGCTCATGTCGTTTCGGGGAAAGTCTTCAAACATCTCCCTTAGCGTTGCCTTAGAGAGTGGTTTCCATCCCGAGTGTGTACGCGCAAGTGTGTATTGTTCTCTTCCTTTATGATCTACAGGAATACCTGGTTGCTGACTAAGAAGTGATTGAAGAGCATCTGTTGATAAAAGATACATATCGCATGGAAGAAACTGAATCTCTCCCTCGATAGAATCCACAAAGAATTTGATGACTTCTGGAAGAGAATTTACTCCATCACCATCGGGAATACTCGTTCCATCAAACATGCTCTCTCTCTCTTGGCTTCCACAAGAGATAAACGTTGGAAATCCTAATTCTGTTAACTTTTGATGGAGTTGGTTGACGTTGTCGAAGAGAAGGGCTTTGTCTTCTTTCATTCGTAAACTCTTGCCACCGGCTAAGATTATGCATGTGCAGGACATTTCACTCACATTAGTTCGTCAAGGGCGCTCATTGCTTGCTCAAGTTCATCAAGAAGATCTCGAACACGGTCAAGAAGTGCCTGCCGCTCACGGCTTGAACGGGCTTGTGGGAGCCATTCAAGCAGTCGGCGTACATCGCGGGCGTCTCGTTCGACTGTCCATGTGAGAACCTGCTCAAGAACAGGGTCCTCTGTGGGTAAGAATCGCTCGGCCATGATGTCCCATGTCCATCAAGGCCATCAAGATATACGCTCAAGAAGGCGGCAACGAATCCTTTCAAACAATTCGCCTCCCTGTGGTGCTGTTTTGATCAGTCTCTGATGTTTCAAGCATCGGCTCTCATCAATTGATAGAATCAAAACCATGAGTTGAAACCATGTGTTGCTTTGTCTAGATGCATCAATTATCCAAGAATCATCCGGTAGGGTTCGCCCACCTCGTACGAATTCTTCTGAGATTTCAAGAAATGCTTCAACAGCGATTTTATCTTGAATCAATTGGAGGAGTATTGTCCATCCGTTTTCTTCAAGTTCTTCGTCCGACATGTTTGCTAATAATAGCCCTACGAGTTTCAAATCCTCACGGCCATGCCGTTTCCAAATTTTTGGTATCAATCTCGCAATTCTTTTCCTGTTTGGTTCAACTGTTAGCATCCATGAGGCAAGTCGTCTCATCTCAGGATCTGGCGTACCTATGTGGAAAGCATATTGGCCGGAAAAGGCCAACCTATCTGTCATCGATTTTGTTATGATTCCTGGTACACCGTAAGTGTAAGCTTCTCGGAGGAATTTCAAGGTTTTTTTCTTACCTCTAGGGAGTGTAGTAACGTCGCCAAGGAATGCATCAAGTGATGGCGTTTCCATCAATTTTCACCATGATTCTTCTTTCGAACATTATCGAATAATGCTGTAACAAGACGCACAGAATCACGAAGTGTGTTCAATGTCTTTTCAACTACATTTGGATCTTCGAACCGCTCTTTTACCATATCACGGAGTTCGTCTTCAACGAGTTGGTGTTCTTCTTCATCAATTGAAAAGATACTACGTAAGTGAGCCATAACTCTGAACTCATCTTTCGATAAAGAAGCGTTAATGATAGCAATCTCAAATATCGTTTTGTAAACTTCTCGCTGCTCTTCCTCTGTCAATCGATCTCCATTCTCAGTTTTCTTGCCATCAATTATCGCCTGATATATTTCTGCAGGTTGATGTGATTCAAGGCTCAGACAAGATGAGAGGCGGATAATGAGTCGCTTTTCTTCTCGTGTTAAAACGCCGTCAGTAAGCATCACCTCTACAGTACTGCGAAAGGCAGCAAGACGATGTATGTTGGAGTCCGACACAGTTTTGCTACACACATCTTCTTCTTGAAACCATGAGGTGGAATTGGAGCGTTACGAGACTTTTTTGTTGTTCGACTCCCTAATTTGCAACAAGTGGCCAAGATAGAGTAGTTGGCCCGATTATTCAGAGTTCGTCTTCATTCATTTTTTGGTCAGGGAAGGGTTCCTTGTTTAGTAATCGCATTTTCAACAACCAAAGATTATGCATGATATTCTGCCTGTGGAAGGTCAAGAGTAGTCGAATAGATTTGCCCAACTTGTGATTGGGTGATTCTGGCATTTTTGCTAATTTGGGTGTTGGTGAGATGCGAAATGTTGCTATCTCCTTCTTTCCCATTTTATGAAATCGTAAATCATGCATATCGAACATCTCACTCCATCGCGCTATGGTCGCCTTTTCAATATCTCTTTCAGCGTCATCAAGGATTATTTGAGTGCTCTCACTTATGAAATCAATTGCTTGTAACAGTGTTGCCTCCCTAGAATAAAGAAAACCAGGCGGTCCATCAATTAAAACCAGATCGAACGATTTCGGTGCGTTTTTTCTGAGGAAGGAGCCCGTTTTGTAAGAGATGTAGCGTCGTCCGAAAAGTTTCATTATCCTCAGTGGCCCAAATCGAACGTGAATATTATCGGCTTTTTTGTTCACTCGAGAGGCGGTAATTTTTCGATACCTTCTGCTATTTTCATAGGAAATGACGTGGGCTTGTGATAATTGTTCGGACCAAAATTCAGTTGAAACCCCACTACCAAATTCAAGAATGCTTGATACCTCATTATTGTCGATGTATTCTTTTAGAAATTCTAAGGTTGTTAGATTGATTGAAACCGGGTTGATACGGTGCTCAAAATTATCTTTGATTTCGCTCATTTAAACGCCTCTTTGTTGTTGTATGGATTTACGAACATCCGCAGTGCTTCCAATGACGGAGACAAATCTTCCATATTGGTGGGTTTCAGTAATAGAACATCAACGTTGTTGCGTTGGTGTTACGCTGGATAAGATCCTGGCCCTTGTATAACATATTCAAAGTGAGCGCTTAAACGAGATCAATCTCCCAATTAACATTAAGGAAAGAAGGGTATTTTGTAAGCCGAAGAAGCGGTGAAACAATATATTGTTCGGTATTCGTTAAACCATGAAGAAAATGATCATGCGTCAATATTGGCGGATTCAGCAATCCCAGGCGGTTGTCTCAATGGTATTCTGGACAACGACCCTGACGTTGATTATTTGGCCCTATGTGAAGTGGAGGTTTGACGATAGTTGCAGTGGCTCACTCTGCTTTTCTGATGAGGTTTTTGGAATTTCATCAACCTATTTTGGCCTACTGTTAATCGGTATTATTGTTGTCCTAATAGTATTATTCATAGGATATATTTACGATGTAGGTTTTGGCCTATGGAAAGAACATCTGACCATATCAGCGGAGCGAAATCCGTTCGGCGTATACCTCATTGCACCACCGATGGGATTGATCTTAGCACAGACAAATCTTTTGCTCAAGCATTTAGCTCCCGAAGATGAAGACGTCCAACGGCATGTTGCCTTTATCGAACGCTGGCTTGAATGGAATGCTGATGAAGAAATATGGGCGCGTGCAATGGATGCTTGGAAGAATAATATGGGGGATGAAGATCCTCATCTGCCGTTTCTTAGCAAAGAAAAGAGAGATGATTTGGAAGAGCGTTCCTCGTCACTTCCTAAAGATTGAGAAATCATCCAAATTACCGTTTTTCTAGCCGCAGCCTTGAAAAGGTGGAGTGTCTAGGATAAATTGCCGAATCATATTCACTTGGTTACCCGCTTTGCGTGTAACCATTGTACTGTATCGCCTAATTAGGGCGGAAAAGTACTGTCTTTGAGGAAGCCGAAAGGAGGAATTAATCTGGCTCGAAAAAATCATTCAGGAAATAAACAAGGAAAGGCGATGAAGTATCTCATCAAAGCCGATATCAAAGTAAACGGAACAGTTCAACGCAAGGACATCATTGGCGCTATTATGGGCCAAACAGAAGGTCTACTAGGCGATGAACTTGAACTACGAAAACTGCAACGAACTGCTCGCGTAGGACACGTTGACGTAGAAACAGAAACAAAGGGCGGTAAGGTGCATGGAGTTATTCTCATACCAAGTAGTATGGATAACGTTGAAACTGCAATTATTGGATCTGCGCTCGAAACAATCGATCGTATTGGTCCATGTCAAGCAAAGATAACTGTCATAGAAATATCAGACGTTCGTGCAACAAAGCGTAGTGCTGTTGTTGACCGTGCAAAGGAACTACTGCTTCAACTCGTCAATTCTGGCGAGGCTGCTAGCAAAACTGTTGTTGAAGAAGTTCGCTCAGTCCTCACTGTAGGAACTGCAACGAATTTCCATGGTTTAACATGTGGACCAAACGTGCAGAGTTCTGACTCACTCATTATTGTCGAAGGCCGTAATGACGTCATTAACCTACTCAACTGTGGTGTAAAGAATGCAATCAGTGCAGATGGCGCTGGAGACATTAAGCAAGAGCTTATTGACCTTGCAAATGGAAAGCAATCCGTTACACTAGCGATTGATGGAGACCGTGGTGGAGAGATGCTCTTCCGCCAACTTCACGCTATTCTGCGCGTCGACTTTGTCGCACAAGCACCAACCGGACAAGAATGGGAACTCCTTCCTCAGAAGACAATTACCAAATCTCTGTCTATGAAGGTTGAAGTCGCTAAATTTGCAAAGATTATGGAGAAGGAAGACAAGGAAGACAAGAAGAAACATGGTGGTGCGGATAAGGGCGACTGGGTAGAAGAAATGCCTGAAGTGTTTGAAACTGAAGTTGCACCTGCTGAAATTCAAGAAATGTTCGATCATCTCGATTCACTTGGTAAAAACAAGGCTCTGTTTGTACTAGCTGACGGAAGTGTTGGCGAGGAAATGGGTGCTGCAGGTATTGCTAAGACTGCTTCTTCTACTGAAGGCGTCAAGGTACTCATCATCAATGGACCTGTCAATGAACGCATTCAAGAAATTGCTTCTGAAGCTTCAATCGATACCGTTATTGGGACAAAACCTGGAAAGGGATTTAGTAAAGACGGAGCAGCCAAGTCTTGGTTCTCTGAAATGCACCGATAATTAGGTACGTTGATGGTCTGATTGGTCTTAGACCTAAGTATGGACACTCTTGTCGAGACGCCTTGGGGCGAAGATTCTGATGAAGAAGATGTTGTAGATGCGCCTGCGTCTGATGAAGAAATCGTAGAAGATTCGGAAGAAGAAGCAATCGAAGAAAAAGAGATCCATGATGTGCTCGCTCTCCCTATACGTGCTAAACCACTCTTCCTGAATAATGATGAAGAGGTTGTTGAATTTACATTAACTGAATCAAATGATGGTCTTGAATCAACTTCGATTATCGTGGGAGAGGGTTTGTTTCGAATTGTTGAGACTAAAATGCATCAAGATGGTGTTCCAAGAATAGATTTGAAAATGGCATTGGATAGTGAATTAACAGGGTTTCAACATATTGTCGAGAAACCTACTAAGGTGGAAATGGGAGTTAGTGGCAGTCTTTTCTTTGTTGGATTGATATTGTGCCTCTTCCCGTTTCAAATTACAATGGTTTTAGGAATTTCAGCCATCTTATTCGGTATAAAGTTCGCACCTTCATACATGGAAAGTCACCGCTTGGTATTTTCATCATGTGGAAGCACTCATGTTTTTGATATGAACTTGATAGGTGTTTTCAAACCTACATTTCGGGCCAGTATGGCCTTAATCGGACCTACTCTAGCTGAATATATGAAAACTGGTGATATTGATTCCACTTCTATCGATGAGTTACACATCAGTTTGAGATCACCTATTCCTGTACACCAGCCACTACAGATCGCTGCCCCAGCGCAGATGCATGAACAAACCCCTATCGGGCCGCCATCTCTTGTACAGGCGCCTGCATCGCCAACTACTCCAATGGTGGAAATCGCATCTTCGAGTATACAAGTTCCTGAAGAAGGGCCTAGTACTATGCCACAACCTACACAGCCTATCGTAATCCCTGCACCTCCACAAACTGTGCCTCAGCCAAATCCGCTGCCAGCACCTCCGCAAGTTGTGCCGCAACCAAATCCACTACCAGCGCCTCCACAAGTCATACCGCAGCCGAATCAATTACCGCCTCCTCCGCCAGTAATTCCACAACCTGCCCCGTTACCAATTCCTCCTGCAATACTTCCAAATCAACCTTCTTTGCAAGGCTTTGACTCTGCTTCTTTGCCATTGGATGCGCCACTACCAGAAGCTCCTCGCATTCCAGTAGCCGCTGCTCCTCAAGAACAAATGGTGTCTCAGGAAGTTACTGATGCCCTCATGGATGAGTTATCTGATTAGTTAACGCCGCCAGCTGCAGTCAAATCGAGGGTTTCTACAAGTCGTTGAACGCTTTTCTCTATGTCTTGTAGATTCGAAGCGTCAGGAAGGGGTGACGTATCGGCAGTTAAGGGAACTTTAACGCCAGGTCCAGGTGTACGATGTAATGCTGTCCCCAGTTGTATCGAGTCCTCGAGGAAGTTTCCTGTCGCCCCTGAATGGCGTGCTTCTAAGCGCATTCGAATCCATTGCTGATATTTGGGAAGGGTTTGCCCTATTTTGTCAACTAATGTAGCGCGTTGATCATTCGAGGCATCATCGAATGGTAAGAGACGAAGTAAGAGGCGGATCATCCTATCAACTCTAACATCTCTTGGCTCAATACCTACATGTTCCGCCAGAGTTCTTCTGAGATGTTTTGTATCAAGATTCCCTTGAGCATTAAAGACCATACTCTCAGACAAAGACAGTCGTTCCAAGATGGATTCAAACGAATTCAGTAACCTGGGGCTCAGCGCAGCGTCTGTGTTTTCATCCCTTGTTTCAATACGGTTCTCAATCGGTTTTTCTGGTGTTATTTCTTCAACGAATGGTGCTATAACCTCAAGGATTGGTTCTTTCTTAGCCAACGGGGATTCTTCTTGAAGTTCCGAAGTTTCAACCTCAACTTCTTCTTCCATAGCTTCGAGGATGGCTTCTTGTGCATCTTCTAGAGTCGTTCGTGGTTGAATAATTACATGATTCTTCGTAGGCAACTGTCCGTCTTTCTTAGGAAGTAGGATTGGCCTTTGGGTTGGCGACCATAATGGATACGTAAATTCATCTTCTTCGATTGGGCGACTTGATAAATGGCGTATTAGAGCAGGGATTTGCGTTTCAATGCCTTTGAGTGAAATAGGATTGCGAACCATTTCTGATATCTCTAATCCTTTTGTTACATCTCTTCGCCAATCAAGTGCAGAAAGCCTTCTTTGAATTTTAGAGATGTTTGACATTACACCTCTTGTTGATGTAAATTGTCTGAGAAATTCACCTGAATCTCCTTCCGCTAATGTAATCAGTTCGCCTACGTTCCAACCCTGAGATTCAAGTGTTTGTAATTCCCGTTTTGCGTTGCTAATTATTCGAGAAGAAGAGTGTTCAAACTGATGTTGTTGGCCTTGTCGTTCAATTGATGCAATCGCTTGCTCAAAGGAGTGTAAATCTGAGAAGTTCGGTTCAGTCGTAGTTTTTCCAGCCCTTTTTGATTGATTCCATTCTCGTTCTAACATACGCCGATGACGTGTATTTCTGAGAGCACGTTTCTCAACCCAATCTTCCATTTCCGATAAGATCTCAGCGTCCAAATCTGCTGTTTGGAGAAGGATTGTACGTTGTTCGACTTCTTCTTCACCTCCCAATGAGGTATCGAGATTGAAAAATGAATCCATTAATCCAGACGCTTTTTCTAGGCAGGGAACATATGCGGTGAGCTCTGCTAAAGCGGAACGTGGCTCTTCAGTTGCTCTGTATCGCCAAATATCTAAATCAAATCCGTATTGTTCCCAGTGTTCAATGATTGAAGCAGTCTGAAGTTCAAGATTCGTCCACTCTTGTTCAAGACCCTCGATTTTCTCAAGAAACATTTCAGTATGCTCTAGTTTCCCTATACTACTCTGGATTTCTTCACCATCCAATTCCCAAGATTTGGAGATTGTCTCCCATCGCTCCATTGCTGAAGAATGGATATTGTAGGATTGTTCAATCTCTGGCAACATATGTTCCCATTCAAGTAATTCTGAGGAACTGATTTGAGTAGTTGAATGGTATGTGAATCCTTGGTCATTCCATTTTGATAAAATGGTATTCATCTCCACAAGACGTTCTTTGAGGTGGTGGCTAATTGTTTGAATGTTCTTTTCCAACTTTTCTAAAGAGTCCCTATCTTCGATGTCTAACTCTTGTATTCGTTTTTCTAAGGTCTCTGAAAGGATTGTGTCAAAAGGCTGAATTGAATTTTTTATTTCAAGAAGAACATATTCCCTTCGATCAGAAATCGACTGATAGTAATCTATTTTCGAAAGTTGTTCAATAAAATTCCCTGTTGGTTTTGTAATATCAAAGCCCTGTTTGCGTAAAATCGATAACGCCTCGTCAAGCATTTGCCGTTGTCGGGCTTCGCTGTCTTCGATTTTAGAGACTTCATCGTGTAAGTCATTGTAAGCGTCAGGCTCAGCCAAGAACGGGGTAAGAAGTTGAATAGCAGGCCAATTGGACTCGTCAAAGGTAGAGAAATTTTGCAGTAAATTCCAGTATTGAGATTCTTTATCAGGATCAGAAGCCCAAAGAGGATAGTATCGATAACAGGCAGATTCCCACGGTAAATTCGTTTTACTCCATTCGAGGAATTCGAGTTCAATAACTTCAACATTAAACGGATTTGTGAGGCGGTTGCGGTATGTCTTCTCTTCCTTGGCAAGACTCAGACGCTTTCTTAAGATCTCACAGTGAATGATTCTGGCTTCCACTTCTTCAATATCAGACAACGTAATATTGTGATTGAAATGCTCTGAAATAGCTTCCAAATCAAACCCAGATTGTGCCCATGATGACGTGTACTCCTCTAAATCCCCGAGGGATGAAGAAGTAGTTTCATCACTGGACATAGGCTCACCTATCGTGGGAAAATACGGCTTAGTCTTTCAATGTGAGCCGTCTTTTGACGATTTTTTGTTCAAATCGAAGGTGGTTGGGGATTGGCGGAGCATTCTGAAATCGGCATCTAAACTGTCAATTTTACCGCAGAACATAAAGGCAGGCTGTATGCTTTCTGACTAATGGAACCATTATCGATTGCTTTATTCAGTCTATTCATTTTAACAGCTGGTGTCCTTGGGTGGCAAATCCTAGCTGCTCGAGAGACACTCCAAGCTGTTGTTGACCGAACGATGGTTCTCTCTGAATCTCAAGGAGCGCATGCGAAACAAACGACTGAAGTCGTGTCGGCTCTCCATGATAAAATGGAATCGTATGACGCTTTGATACAGGCGCTACGTTCTACTCAACCGGAGATCGATAGTGGAGTCGATGCGTATCAAAATATCCAGAACTTGAAAACGGAAGATGTGGATCCTCTACGTTCATCAATTACAGCCATCAAATCAGTTTGTGCAACGATTTCTGTTTCGGAACTTTCTCCAGACCTAACTGTCATGCAAATGTCTCTTGCAGATCGTTTGTTTGGAGTATTAGAGTCGAGACAGATTTCTGCCGAACAACTTCATTTGGATGGTCGCCAAGCTCTTCAATTAGGACTCTGTGCCCTCCATCTTCAGAAAATTGATTGGGCTTCTGCTGCCTTAGGTGCTGCTCATCAGTCGCTACCAGGTAATGATATTGTGTTGCAAGGACTGGAGAAAATTGCTTTACTAAAATCAGACGACGTTCTTCGCCAGCATTGGCTTGAAGCAAGATTGCGTAATGATCCAGACAATCCTGAATTATTGAGAACCCAAGCGCACATCCTCGTTCGCCAGGGAGACGAGGGTGCTGAAAAGGCAGTTCGACGTTTGGAGGCTTTAGGAGTTGATACTCCAGCAGACAGATCTCTTCTGTCAGGACTGCGCCATCGCGCGGGTTCTCCAAATGAAGCCATCGAAGCTATTGAACAAGCACTCGAAGAAGATAATCAGAAGCCTGATTATTGGCTGCAATACGCAATCTTACTGAAAGGAGAAGGAGAAAATAGACGGTCTCTCGAAGCTGTAGATAGTTGTTTAAATCTCGATCGTCAAGTCGGAGACGCTTGGGCTCTTCGAGCCGAATTACTAAGTATTCGAAACGGTAGAGAAGCAGAGGCTTTGAAGGCCGCTATTCACGCTGTTGCGCTTGAATGTGGTGGTGCAAAACTAATCTTACTGAAAGCAGATTTGCTTGCTGAAAGTGGAGACCTGATTGGATCAGAAACATGTCTCGAACAAGCTGTTGAAAAATTCCCTATGGATCCTGAATTACGTAGTATTGTCGCCTCAAGAAGATTGGCTGATGGTAGAATAGAGGCGGCTCAAGTTTTGCTTGATAATACGCCTCAGATTATCGACCATCCTGAACTTCATATCGTTGAAGGGCGCCTACATCTTGCTCGGGCCGATAGGACACGGGATGGAACAGGTGAAACGGATAATATTCTACTCTCTTCCGCAATTGAATCATTCAATGCTGCACTGTCTATGAACAGAGAACTTGGAGTTGCATGGCTCGGTCTTGCTCGAACACAACGATTGCTGAAGAGCGTTGATGAAGCGAGTGATTCGCTTGTTAGAGCGCGAAGATTGTTAGGTGAAACTGATGCTTCTGTATCTGTCGAATCTGCCCTCCTTGCAATTGACATGGATGATTTGAATGCAGCCACTCGTTACATCGATGCTGCTGGAATCCAAGGTGAGAGTACAACTATCTCCTACGTTCGCGGCAATATTGCAATCAGACTCGGGGAACTTGATAGAGCAGTTGGGCTCTATAATGAAGTCCTAGAAGATAACCCTAAGCATATTCGGGCGCGATTAAACCGTATTAGTTGCCATCTAGCACTAAATCAAGCAATAGAAGCGAAAAGTGATGCTGAGACACTTCTTTCCCTTGCACCTGAACTCACCGTAGCGGTATTCGCTCGTGCTGATGCTCAGTCAAGACTAGGAGAATGGGAAGAAGCCAAGGACGGTTTCAGAGAAGTACTCGAAGTAGCCCCACACCACTATCAAGCGCTTACAAAACTAGCAGCGTGTTACATCGCCCTCGATCGTCATGAGCGTGCAGAATCTCCACTAAATGAGGCACTTCGTATTGCTCCTGAATACGGTGATGCATGGCATCAAAGAGGATTACTATACCTTGAATGGGAACGAATGGAAAATGCGTTAGGAGATTTCGAAGCAGCTATCCGGGCAGATGGAAATCACCTAGAAGCAAGAATCCGGGCAGCGGCTATCTATCACGCTCATGAAAAAATCGACTTGGCTTCTGCTGCTTGGAGAGGAATTCTTGCAATCGAACCAGACCATCCATTAGCACGAAAGAGACTCAATGAGTGTGAGCAGAAATTAGCAACCACTACCACCCGATGAAAAGCGAAGACCTAAGAATTAGGTCGTAAAGCGTCTGTTATGACCCTTCAAGTTGGAGACAAGGCGCCAGATTATTCCCTGAAAAATTCGAACTCGGAAGAAGGAGGAGACGTCCTATCTCTCTCAGATTCGATCGAGAAGAGAGGTTGTGTTGTGGTATTCGAATGCAATCATTGCCCATACGTTGTTGCTAGTGTAGACCGGATTAACGCCATGTCTAATTACTGCAACGAGCGAGAGATTGGGTTTGTCGGAATTAATTCAAACGACCCAGTGAACTATCCTGCTGATTCATTTGAAAATATGGTAAAGCGTGCTCAGAAAGGCATGCCATATCCATATCTCCACGACCCTACACAAGTAACCGCAACAGCATGGGGTGCAGAGAGAACTCCAGAGTTCTTTTTGCTAAATTCAGAAGGTATTGTCGTTTATCATGGACGTATGGACAACAGCCCTCGAGATCCAACACAGGCTACAACATCTGAATTGAAAGATGCTATTGATGCAATGGTTTCTGGCGTTAACCCTACAGTAGTTTCAACTGAATCAATTGGTTGTTCTGTCAAGTGGAAGTGATGATTTGAGCGGTTGCATTCGTCAATGTGACTGGGATGATAATGACGTGTGTAGAAGCTGCGGAACCGACTATTCCCCTCCAAAGACCGAAACCCCTCAAAAGAAACTCAGGCCGTTTCACCTTGCTTTTCCAGTAGATGATCTCGTCTCAGCAAAGGAATTCTATACCGAAGTCCTGGGATGCTCAATTGGTAGAGAAAAAGATGAGTCGTGTGTTTTCAACTTCTATGGCCACCAGATCGTCGCCCATCTCGTGGAGGAAATGCCTGAATTAACCAAGAAACCAGTAGATGGTAAAGAAATCCCAGCCCTGCATTTTGGTCTTGTAATGGATTGGGATGATTGGCATCAGTTGAAAGATAAGTTCGAATCGAATCAAACCGAATTTGTAGTTGGGCCGTATACTCGATATGACAATCAACCTGGCTCGCAAGCCACGATGTTCATCAAAGATCCATCTGGAAATCACCTTGAATTCAAATCATTCAGAGATGACAGTACGATATTCGACCCATCGTGGTAATCTATTCACTCTCTGAAAGCTCTTTTCGAAGCAATTCTATCTGATTAGATAATTCTGTAATGTTTTGGTTTATTCGGCGCATTTCTGAGTTTGAACCATCTTCTGAATCGGCTTCTAATGCAACAACTGTGTTGGTGAATATAGCAACAAACATATTCAGGAATGTGAACGTTGTCATGAAAATAAATACGACAAAATAGACCCCCACCCACCATCCTTCAGTATCGATTAGGTTTCGAACAATACCATTCGACCATGATTCCAATGTCATAACTTGGAAGAGTGAAAACAGGGATTTTCCTAATGAGCCAAAATACATTGCACCATCGGTCCCAGAATTTTGGAAGAGTACTGTAGAAAGTACTGCAAAAACGTAAATCACAACCATAAGTAATGTGGCGACCGCAGCAAGCCCTCGAACAGAGTAGAATAATGACTCAGCAACTAATTTTAATTCGGGTATTCTCGATACAAGTCTGAACGCTCGGAGTACTCTGAAAACTCTGAAAACCCTGAAAACGCCGGATGATGGGAACAGTGCTACTGCAACGATGATGAAATCAAAAAGGCACCATGGATCACGGAAGAAATCAAACCTCATGGCGTATATTTTGAATAGTATTTCTGTCACGAATATTGACATGAAAATCCAATCGAGATAAAGAAGGAGGTTGTTTCCGGTAGATCCCCAGTCATATGTTTCAAAACCGATAGATATCGAACTTGCGAGAATTGCAATGAACACAATATTGTTGAATCGTTCTGAGTCTACAATCTGGCGAACTTTAGAACGTTCAATAGGAAGTTTCACATTTTGCATAACGTTTCTTATGCAAGATAAGGTATCAACTCTTTCCCTACATTCATGGCAAGGTAGCCTATCCTTCGATAAGTGGGCAACGGTCGTCTTCAACTTCTACAATATGTATTGCCCAAAGATATCCTGTTCGTACAGCCAATATTCTTACATCACTTTTCATATTCTCAATAGTAAGTATCTCTCTGTTCCATTATCAAACTATTGAGCACATTCCATCAAAGAATTGAGATATGGAGAGTTGGTGGCTAAAGTATGAGCCGAGAATTCAGCATTGCATTGGGCTTTGTTTGTTTGATGTTATTCGCTCCTCTCTCTGGCTGTTTCGGTGGAAGTACTGAAGAGCCGTTGTCCTCTGATTCTCTGAATGTTTCACCGAATATGTTGACTGGTGGTATTTTTCAAACGGTTACCTTCGAAGCAACAGGCGACCTCTCAGTCTTTATCCCATATCTGATAAAAGATCAATCAACTGGTTACGTCATCAATTCCACAGTTTTAAATTTACAAGATGGTGATTCTGTAGAATTGTCAGTATTAGCCCCACCAAGAACAAATCGAGGGGTTCTGATGCTCGCTGATTACGGTACGGATTTGTGGCCATTACGCGACACAACTGAATCATGGGGAACTTGGGTTGACCGTAGTGGCTTTGCAGATTCAATGGGCACCGCTGTTCGCTTTGCTCCCTCTGTTAATTCAAGCTCTTTTACCTACGAAATCCATAATGGCGGATTTGAGATTCTCCCGTTTGAGTTCATGATCCAACGTGAACAGATGCCCGCATACTCAGAAGATGAGGGTGGGCGGCATTCAACAGGTGTTGTAAATGGGCGAACTACCTACAATTATTTGTCAATGTTGTCAGATGAAACTTCCGATCCTACAGATGCAGCAGATGGAGCCTTAGGGTTTTTAGATCGGTGGGCTGGACAAGGAAATCTTGCTTACGAGGATGCTGCATTGCACTTAATTCAAACACTCGAAAACTTTGGACTCGAAGTTATTACCCAACGATTTGTCTATGATTCGGTCATGACTGGTGCTCAAAATCCCGAAGCTTACAACATATGTGGATACCGATTTGGAGAGATAGACCCTGACAAATGGATGGTTTTTGGCGCTCACTTTGACATTGCGCCTCCTGTGAATGCCGTCGCTCTGGATCCGCACATCTTTGGAAGAACATATGGAACCCGAGTAGGAGCATACGACAACACCGCTGGAACAAGTATGGTTCTTACAGTCGCAGAAGCGATGGCTGGGTATTCCACAAGGAATACCATGGTCTTCTGTCTCTGGTCTGGTGAAGAAGGTGGAAAGAGAGGCAGTGATTTCTGGACAGATGAATGGGTAAAAGAAGAAAACCCTAACGTCGAAGTTACAAATTATGTGAATCTTGACATGGCTGGTGTAAATTGGCCAGGTGGCGGTGGAGCTCCTTGTGGCGATGGCCATGGTGGCGGTGAAGGAAATTGCGACCCGCAACCAGAAATCGACCCGACTGGCTATCCTAAGGATGACGAAGTGTGGCCAATGCGAGTCTACATTGGCCCAAGTCAAGATCACGATGTTATGAATCAACCCGCAATGGTCAACCT
>JABGWN010000105.1 GCA_018645535.1 Methanobacteriota archaeon | reverse complement strand
GCATGCCCCGCATGCAATGGTACAGTAGAGATTGAAGGCGCTTTCATTCGATGCGTCGATGTACATTGTGATGCACGAATGGGGAGAAGCATTCTCTACTATTGTCGTGCATTGGAGATGGATGGTGTTGGTGAGAAGTTAGTCGATCAACTCCTTGCAGAGGGGCTTATCGATGGTATAGCAGGTCTCTACGAGTTAGATGAAGCAAAACTTCTGTCTCTTGAACGAATGGGGCAGAAATCTGCAACGAACGTTCTCAAAGAGATTGGAAAGACCCGCTCAATGACCTTCTCAAAATTTCTTCAAGCACTTGGATTACCAGGAATTGGTCCAGAGTTAGCGTTTGCTATCGCCGTACATTTCCAACAACCTATTGAGATGATGAAATGGGTCGAAGAGAGTCATGAAGAGCCCGAGAGAATGCAAGAACTGACCGCTCTCGAAGGCGTTGGAGACATTGTTGCTCTTCAATTACGAGACGGAATTAAAGTACGCAGCCAAGCAATCGAGGGTCTTCTATCCCATCTTACGATTCAAGAAGAGCAGAAAAAAACAGATCATGGTCCTTTTGTTGATATGACATTCTGCGTTACAGGAACGCTTTCCGAACCAAGGAAAAGCATCCAATCAAGAATCAAAGCAGCTGGAGGAAAGGTCGTTGGAAGTGTTTCTGGTAATCTCTCTGTGCTCGTTGCTGGAGAAAATGCAGGTTCTAAACTTGCTAAGGCTGAGAATTTAGGCGTTACAGTTTGGAGCGAAAAACTTCTCAACGAACAAATTCTTAATGAACCAATCTCAAATGAATCTGTTGACAAAGCCTCTTCAGAGCAACCAACTCTCTTTGATTATTGAGGAATTTTCTGACCACGAGAACGAACTCTTTTACGCAATAAGCGTGAGGTTAAACCATGAAAATGCGTACCCTTGGTCTTTTCGCAATTCTTTGCTTGGCTATGTCTGCGCCCATGTCAAATGCTTACAGCGGAGGAATTTACTCAACTGGTACGGGATGCGGCGGCGGCTACTGTCATGGCACGAATACGCAAACTGCAACACTTTCAATGTCAGGTCAACCATCAACTTATTCTCCTGGAACTACCTATTCTCTAACGATATCAGTTACAGGTGGAAGCTCTTCAACATACGGAGGATTCAGCCTCGACGTTGACAAAGGAACGCTTTCTTCTCCTGGGACAGGAGTGAAAATCAACACGGCTGCTGATAGTGCAACGCATACAAACTACAACTACAGGACGTGGAACGTTGATTGGACAGCCCCTTCAACTGGTTCTGGGACTGTATCAATTGATATTGCCGCTAATGCAGTCGATGGAAATGGAGGCAACTCAAATGACGTATGGGATACTGCATCCTATCAGATCTCAGAAGGGAGCGCCTCTCCTAATACTGCTCCAACGCTGAGTAACCTCTTGCTTAGTCCGGCCATTGCAAGCACAACAGATTCACTAGTCCTGTCTTACACATTTGATGATTTAGACGGCGATAATGAGGCCGGCACAACAATCCAATGGTTCAAAAATAGTGTTCTCGAATCATCGTTGAATGGATTGACGTTAGTATCTTCCTCTCAGACAGAAAAAGGCGAGAACTGGAACGCTGAAGTTACTCCAAGTGATGGGACAGATTTCGGTACCACAGTTGCTTCGAGTTCAATCACCATCGGCAACTCCGCTCCAATACTTTCCTCAGTTTCAATAGGAATCGCTAGTCCTGGGACGACTGATGATTTGTCGGTCGTGAATTCTTCTTCAGATGCTGACTCAATGGACACGCTCACCTACGAATATAGATGGTATCTGGGTGGTAATCTTCAGTCCTCATTAGACGGCCTTTCCCCCCTTCCATCATTTGCAACTCGAAACGGAGATTCATGGGAAGTAGAAATACGAGTTTCAGATGGAACTGATACTTCATCTTGGTTGAAATCGTCTGCTGTTGTTATCGGTTCCACCACAACAAACACCCCTCCATCAGTGGATAGCGTCGCCATCACCCCGAGCAACCCAACGACTGGAAGCGATCTTACTCCCGCAGTCAGCGCTTCTGATGCAGATATGGATTCGATTGTAAACACAGAATATCGCTGGATGAAGAATGGAATAGACACAGGAATTGATTCAGAAATCCTTTCTTCTACTAGCACTATGAAAGGAGATTCTTGGAGCGTAAGTGTTCGTGTAAACGATGGAACGGCATGGTCCACATGGCAATCTTCCCCAGCTACAACAATTGAAAATACAGCCCCAGTCTTACAATCTGCTTCAATCAGCGCTATACAAATAACAAGTCAAACAAACGTTTCAGTAGATGCTATAATGTCTGACGTTGATCTTTTAGATAGTCTAACATTCAACATTCAATGGTATCTCGATGACGTTGTTCAACCCCAGTTAAACAATGTGAATCCTCTTCCATCTTCTCAAACTTCAAAAGGGCAAAATTGGACTGTAGTCATTCATGCATTCGATGGCTTAGATACAAGTTCAGAAAGCGAAACATTGTATGTTAATATCATAAATTCTGAACCATCAGTAACAGCAACTGTTAGTGAATCAATCAACTCACAAGAAGATATTACACTCGTCATTGAATCCTTGGATATTGACTCTGATTCGATAGAGATAACCTCAATCACTTGGTTTAGAAATGGATTTAGAGAAGGATCGTTGGACAATGCTACAACTGTACCTTCGTCTTACCTTGGTCCAGGACAAATATGGAGCGTAGAAGTTCTTGTCACAGATGGTGAGGACACAGGGCTTTCTTCCACAGCAATCACAATTTCAAATGCACCTCCAATTGCAGTCATAACGGTTCTCACAGAATATGCCTATGCTGGTGAACGTGTCCAATTAACAGGCAGTTCTTCTTCAGATCCCGATAACAGAATCATTGGTTATCAATGGGCTTGGTCGTCTTCATCGGGTGGTCAATCATCAACATCTGGAACCGATATTTCTTTCCTTATGCCCGTTTCAGGAAGTGTTTCTGTAGCACTCGTGGTAACAGATGAATCTGGGGCAATAGACGAATCTACGTTTGTTATCCAAGCACTACAAGCATTGCCTTGTCCAAGCCTGACCTCATCCTTTGAGGATGGAAACGTCAATTTAGCATGGACCTGGGACGCCCAAGAATCAGCAGATTTCAATGTATATCGAAATGGGGTTCTTTTGGGTCAAACGAATCAAACAAGCTTTGTAGATACTCCGAGTATCCTCGGCCTTACAACATACAAATTGACCGTAACCATCGGAGACAGAGTTTTGGAATCATCTTGCCAAGTACCTTCAACGCAAATCACCATCGATACGCAAGCCGCCAGTTTTGATGATGGGCCTTCAACAACTCTTGGGTTTGGCCTTGGGTCGCTTTACACGATTATTGGCATTCTTTTCCTCGTTGCAGTAATCCTTCGGAGAGGTGATTAATTTGAGAGCACGGTTGACAGTATTCCTTGTATTGGCTTTCTTAGTTCCACTGCATGTAAGTGGGAATCCTGGCGGTGTTGGAAACGGTTTGGAAGATATGCAATGTGGAGGAGCATGTCATGGTGATGCAAATCAAAACGCGACTTCGAATCTTGGTCTAGATCTTCAACCATCCGAATCTGTTTGGGTCGGCCAACCAGCAGAAATAACAGTTAAGATTTCTGGAATTGGAATAGAACATAACCTCGATACACTTGGAATCTTCTTACTATCAACAACAAATGCAAATGGAGACGTCCCCACCTCACACGGATGGGAAATACTCTCTGATGGCATGGGCGATGCTAACAACTACATTGAGATTTCAATGGGCAACGCCCCAACTTCTTTCTATTCGCATACATGGATTCTGAGGGCTGATGAAATTGGTTCAAAGACGCTTTACGTTGCTGTGCAGCATGGCGATAGTTCAGGTAGCCCATATTTTGGAATCTCTCAAGCCTTTGAGGTTGAAGTAATTCCAATCCCCGAGAATCTT
>JABGWN010000104.1 GCA_018645535.1 Methanobacteriota archaeon | reverse complement strand
TCACGAACCATGTCGCGAATCATAATTTCTTCTTCTGTGAGTAAGGACTCAATGTCGTAAAAGTCTAGGCCTTCGTATGGTTCCATAGTGTTCCCTAGGAGTACGTGGTTGAAAGTGATTGATGAACTTTAGCACGAACTCCGTGAGGATAAGAATCATCACCTTTTCTTATCAAAGCCGCGCAGTTGGCGGTATTTCCTTTGTAAAAACGAAGAATTCATGTAAATCAAACCAATTATGACTCCAGGTACAGAAATCGCCACAGCCGTGAAAACAAGTGTTTCCATTATTCCTAGGCTTGGTGTTGTTTCATCAGGAGTTATTTGGACAATTTTCCCAGTATTTGTGATCATCCAACCATTGTTTTCTCCCTTCTCCCAAATCAGTGTGATACTATCGCCAGCAACAGTCGGATTGAATGCAGTTAACTCTTCTGAAGAGGTATGAAGGAATATCTCATTCACTTTTGGTTGATGTCGTACTGATTCCATTGGAGCCATGTGGACGAGCGTAGTTCCGTCATAACCACGGCTTAGTTTGATGAAATCGCTATCGCCATCTTCAAGAAGACGTGCTTCGGTTTTACCATCTCCATCAAGATCGCCAGTTGATTTGGATGCATCTTCAATATCGAGACGTATTGAAAGGTATTGTCTTCCACTTGCAAAACCAGTGCATGTATAGAGCGTCGATTTAGGACAATCAATAGCCATCCATGCTTGGTTTGAGGTTCCACTTATCCAAGTTAATTCTCTTGTTCTGTCTATTACCCCAACACCATCTTCGAGTGTAGTTATAACACAAATATTCTGTTCAAGATGGCATGCAATATCTGTAATTGTCGAATTCATACTACCCTCTATTTCAGAGAGTCCTTCGCCTTGGTTGAAACTGTATATGTTGCCATTTTTTGCTCCAAAGAAAGCAAGATCCCCGCCAGCTCTCCATTCAACATTTGTTAGTTCAATTCCGTTTGCTGTTGTTGCTCCGTTCAAGGATTCAATCGTTTGGTCAGAATGGATATATCTTAGGGCAGCCCCTAAATCACCTGCAATAAGAGCAGTTTCACCGTTCGGATGCCATGCAATATCGTTGAAAGAAGCGCTCCGGCCACTATCTATCGAAATGTCCTTTCCTCGATCTCCTGGTTCAGTACCTGAAATACCATGGATAAATCCATCAGACCCAACCACGAGAACAGTGGTTCCATCCGGAGAAACATCACCAGCATTCAAGTCAAGATTCTGGGAACTCAGTGGTGTTAAATCAGAAAAATTGACTTCAGAAGCAGAAGCCAATGGTAAAAGGAGAATCCCGATAAGTACTATCGCCATTATTCTGCGCATAGTTGGCGCAGAGATTAACACAAAAAAACCCCCCGCATGAGGTGGCTTCTCTTTCGCGAGACTTATGAGGCACCTGTCGATGGGCCAACATGGAGCGATTCGCAGTTAAGCGTGGTTTAGAAAAGTCGATTGGTGGAAATGCTGGTCTTGCAAAGTTAGCAGCACAACATTTCAATGATGTTCAAGCAAATTCAGAAGGTGAATTTGAAGCATCGTTTGGTCTTCTTTCATCCATCAAAGGTTCCTACACAGATCAAGGCAAACTCATGGTTGACGTCGTACAACTCAAAGGGTCTGACCTCGAGTCATTCTTGTCTCAGGACGGCGGTCGTGAAACAGCTTTAGAAAGTCGTAAGAAGTGGTCGGCATTCCTTGATGAAGCAACTGGATACACTCCTAAACAACGTGGCGATAAGGCAAAAGAAGACGCAAAGAAATACTCAAAGGCTAAATCTGGAATCAAGATGATTCGTAAATCAATCGAGATGAGTTCAACTGTAACTCAAGAAACAATTGATCTTGCAGAATCAATGATTGCAGAAATCGAAACGATGATTGCAGCAGGAACACCTCCTTCGGAAGGTAAAGTGAAGAAACTCACAGACCTTGTTTGAGGTGTGGATATGGACGTCGATACGCTCCTATCTCCCTTTGAGGAAAGATATGAACGTATCAAGGAACTAAACGAAGAACAACGAAAGCGTCTTTGTCTGATGGTTTCTGACGTCGAAGAATGTGTAGGCATTAACCACCTTGTCGATTGTCTCGCAGATGAGACTTCAATGTCTGGCGATGGTGTAATTCGATGCTATGTTGGTTTCGAACCTAGCGGCAAAGCCCATATTGGCTGGAAAGTTCTTTCACTGCAACTAAAACGGATGCTTGAAGCAAAAGCAAATGTCTTAGTTTTCCTCGCAGATTGGCACGCATGGGTCAATGACAAATTCGGGGGTCAGATGGAGGATATCCAAAAGACGGCTGTGTATATGGAAGAGACTTTCCGGGCACTTCTTGATTATCCTGAGGAAGGAGAAGGTCCGGGACAACTTCGATTTGTTTGGGCTAGTACAATTATGGATTCGGGTGATTATTGGGCAAGAGTACTTCGATGTTCTAAGGGGGCAACGCTACCTATGGTCCGTAAAACATTCACTATCATGGGTCGTGATGAAGCTTCATCAGACCATGATTTGTCTAAATTTTATTATCCTGCCATGCAGGCTGCAGATATTTTCGAACTTGGAATTGATGTTGCTCTTGGTGGAATGGATCAAAGAAAAGCCCACATGTTCATGAGAGATATGGCTTCGAAATGGAACTGGAAGAAGGCGACTTGTCTTCACACCCCTATCCTTTCCTCATTGAAGGCCTCTGGTGTTCGAATGGATTCCTTTGACCACAAGATGAGCAAATCAGATCCTAACGGTGCTCTTTTGCTTCATGATACCCTTCAACTTGTCCAAAAGAAGATGAAGAAGGCTTACCTTGATCCAGTCGATGACCACTCACCCGTTTACGAACTCGCAGAACATGTTGTCTTACCCGAATTTGGGTCAATTACAGTCACTCCGAATCCCAAATTTGGAGAACCAAGCACTTGGGATGACCTAGATCAATTCAAGCAGGCAGTAAAAGATGGTACACTCCATCCTTTCGATGCGAAAATGGGTGTTGCAGAAGGTGTGGCGAACGGATTGTTTTCAATTGCCCGGCACTTTGAAGAACATCCAGAATCGTATGAAATAATGCTAAGCATTACTTCCTGAAATAGATTCACAAACTCTCAATACTGAAAGCATGAATTTGTAGAATGCGTCGTGTATCTTTCATGAAGTTTCTATCAGGGACAGGATCTATCTGCACAATACCGTTGATTCTCACAGTATCTCCAATATTGTAAGTATCTACATACTCATCGTCTATAACGACCCATATTGGTTGGCCAGATGAATCATCGATATCTGAAACAGACAAATATTGGATGTCTTTGTAAAATGAACCCTCTGCAGTAAGTTTCATCGAAGATTTTAGTTGCTCATAAACGCCATAAGGGATTTTGCCTTCGAACGTTTCCATTGCTTTATTGAAACAATCCTGACATGGTTTTGCAGGACGCTTTCTCTCTCGAGCAATTTTTTGTTTGACGGTATCTCTTGACTCACAGCGAACGCAGACGTAAAGCGCTTCTTGTAAATAACCTAAGCGAGGTCCTACATCCTTAACCCTCACGACAGAACTAACAATTTTGCCTCTGTTTCTCATCCGTAGGGAAGATATACTCTTGGTGCGCTCAGGAGGGAGGAAAAGGGGCCGAAGGATACATCGGATGTCGCTTACTTCGTGTTCTGCGACCATTGTACGAAGAACCTCATTTGCTAGTTCAATCGTTTCCTGTGGTATTTCGTTGAAGTAAAGGCTTAGTACATCATTGCGATCGATATCTCTGTAATCGACATCAAACGGGAAAATCGGTTGCTCAAGACAATCGGTTCCTTTCAGTGATGTGAAATCTTCACTATGTTTTGATTCAAACAATTCCCTCCAAGCGTTGAGTGTGTCTGCTTGGGCGGGCGATGGTCCGGGAAATACTCGTTCATCTGACATGGAAATTCGCCTTAATACAGGCGGCTTCTAAAGATTTCTGTGCCTTTGATTTCGGTTCATAATTTTCAAACGGCGCGAAGCCAATCTTCATGAATCGAGCCTCATTCCGATGAATGATACAGATGCCTACAATCGTTGTTTTAGTCAAGCAAGTACCTGATACCAATGCAAAAATTGTGGTCCAAGGAGACCGCGTTGATCTATCATCTGTCAAAATGGTCATGAGCCCTTATGACGAGTTTGCAATAGAAACAGCAATCCGCCATAAAGAAGCTACTGATGGTACGGTAACAGCACTTACTGTCGGCGGGCCAGGATCTGAGAAGATTCTCAAGGACGCAAAGGCAATAGGCGTGGATAACATCGTACGAGTCTGGGATGATTCCTGGTCTGAACTGGATTCCAATGCTCTCCAAAGCATTCTCTCAGAAACAATTCAAACAATGGGGGCTACTGTTGTCTACTGCGGGAAATCCGCAGCAGATACCGGAGCCGGTTCCACAGGACCTGGCCTTGCTGAAAGACTCGGCTGGGGAAACGCCTCCAACGTTATCGGAGCAGAATTCACAGATTCCGTTGTTGTATCAATGCCAGTAGAATCAGGAGTTGCAAAAATCAGTGTCGCATTACCAGCGGTTATTTCGTGTGACAAGGGAGATTTCAAAGTCCGTAAACCAAACGTGAAAGGAATTATGATGGCTAAGAAAGCAAAAGTGGAACTTCTTAGCGCTACAGCTCCATCATCATCAATTAATATCGCTTCTCATTCTATGCCTCCTGCAAAACCTGCAGGGAAGACATTCGAAGGCGGAGCCAGCGCTTCACAAGTTGCTCAACTTCTTCGTGATGAAGCAAATGTACTATGAGGTGAATAATATGACAAATATGATTGTAATAGCAGAATTATCAAAAGGCAGCATCCATCCTTCAACCGCAGAACTCGTAACCGCAGCACATGCCTTTGGTGGAGAACCAATACTTGTTGTTCCATGTACAGACGCATCGATTGCAGACTCAGTACAATCTCTTTCGGGAGTTTCCAAGATTATCGCAGTAAAATCAGATGTCTTCGATGGAAACGACAGCAGTGGTTGGGCAAGTGCTCTCGATAGTGCACTTCCCTCTGGGACTGTCCTTTGTCTTGCTACAACTCGAAGCAAAGACGTAGCTGCTCGTCTTGCAGCTCGACGAAATATTTCAGTAGTCCAAGATGTCATTCGAATTGATGGTTCAAACTTAACCTCTCCAATTTATTCAGGGAAAGCAAATCAAACCGTTTCGGTTTCTGGAGAGGCAGTTATCACTGTTCGAGCAAATGTATTTGATGCAGTGGGCAATGATGGAACCTGTGATGTGTCAGTCGTTGATGCATCAGGTGACGTCAAAACTGCTGTGCAAGAGATCATGCAACGAGCAAGCACTCGTCTCGACGTGTCTGAAGCGAACATCGTTATCTCAGGAGGAAGAGGTATGGGTTCACCTGCAAATTTTGCTCATCTTGAAGCAGTAGCAGATACAATTGGGGCAGCAGTTGGCGCTTCAAGAGCTGCTGTTGACACATGGGCTGAAATCCCTCACTCAATGCAAGTTGGCCAGACTGGTAAGACGGTTAATCCAAATCTCTACATTGCAGTTGGAATTTCTGGTGCAATTCAACATCTTGCAGGTATGCGCTCTTCAAAGTACATTGTTGCAATCAACAAAGATGCGGATGCTGCAATCTTCCAACACGCAGATTATGGGATTGTAGCAAGCTGGGAAGAGGCATTGCCTGTATTCCAAGAAGCACTTTCAGCAATGCTTGGTTAAGCATATTTTCCAAATGTGAAGGTTCCACCTTCACCTGCCGAGTCACCAACGAATGGATTCGTCGCCTTCTCATGACCTATAGTGGTCAGAGGTCCATGCCCAGGATGAACAATTGTCTCAGGATTCAAAGGCCACAATTTTGTTCTGATACTGTTTGAAAGGACATTGAAATCACCTCCAGTATTTTCTAAATCGGTTCTCCCCACAGAACCTGCGAATAAGGTGTCCCCAACAAACAAGTGATCTGCTTCATCATCAATCAATAATCGAAGACAACATCCTCCGAGCGTGTGGCCTGGTGTATGGAGAATTTCAAATTCGATAGAGCCGAGTTTCAACATTTCATCGTCCTGAATCTCAACATCAGCAAGAGCAGGTTCAGGGAGATGGATTCCATATCGAACCGCTGCTGTCTTGGCCAATGTTTGAAGGAAGGTATCATCTGGATGGAGGTACCATTCCACATCGTAATATTGCTTCAGTGTGGGTATGTGTCCACTGTGATCAAAATGGGCATGGGTATTCAAAAGAGCAACGACATTGCGTTGAATCACCTGTGTTTCCTCTTTGGAGTGGTTTGACCAATTTGGGCCGTTACCTTCACAATTCTTTATCCAGTTAATCAGACG
>JABGWN010000103.1 GCA_018645535.1 Methanobacteriota archaeon | reverse complement strand
GCTTCGGTTTCATTATCTACGGCAGATGTCGCTTCATCTAAAATAAGCAAAGGAGCGTCTTTAATGATCGCTCGAGCAATCGCAATTCGCTGTCTCTGCCCTCCAGAAAGGCGATATCCTCCTTCACCAACCAAAGTATCCCAGCTTTTAGGAAGTGCTTCTATGAAATCAAACGCTTCTGCAATTACGGCAGCATCTTCGATCTCTTTGTCCGTTGCATCCTCTTTACCATACCGAATATTTTCCCGAATCGTTGTTGGAAAGAGAGTTACATGTTGAGAGACCAAGGCGATAGAATCGCGAAGTGAAGAAAGCGTGTAATCCGTTATCGAACAATCACCCCATAAAATTTCACCTTTTGATGGCTCGGCAAAACGAAGTAAAAACCGTGTAAGTGTTGTTTTCCCGGAACCAGTGGTCCCAACAACTCCAATTGTTGTTCCAGATTTAATTTCCATATTAAAATCAGTAAACAATTCATCTCGCTCAGGATAAGCAAATGAAACGTTATTGAAGATTATGGAATCTTCTCGAGCATCAACTCTACTGAGCACCTTGTTTCCGTCTGTAATCGAACTTGGCCGTTCCAAAAGGCTGAGGATTCGTACGGAGGATGCCATTGCCCTTTGATAGAGATCAAATGTTTCACCAAGGCGCGTGAGGGGCCACAACAAACGCTGAGTCATGAAAACTAAAACCGAATATGCTCCAACTGCAAGATCTCCATCGAGTGCCAGCTTACCGCCAAGAAGTAGAGTGGCTGTAAAACCAGCCAGAATCGCCATTCGAATAAGAGGTACAAATGCTGCTGATAGTCGAATAGCGGATTTGTTTGCACTTCTGTAGGATTCGGATAGCGCTTCAACACGTAATAATTCCCTCTCTTCATTCGTGAAGGACTGAATTGTTGCCATTCCAGTCAAATCATTTTCGAGAAGAGCGTTGAGTTGCCCAGCAGTATGGCGAACTTCTTGATACCGAGATTGAAGTTTTTTCTGATAAAGAAAGGAGCCCCACAGGATTACAGGAATTGGAAGAACAGCAAAGAGAGCAATTTCCCATGATAAGAAAAGGAATACAGAACCAACAACAATTACGGTTGTAGTCACTTGTAAGAGATCATTTGCACCTTTGTCTAAAAACCGTTCTAATTGGTTAACATCATCATTCATAACAGCAAGAAGATCTCCTTTTTGATGTTCATCAAACCAAGCCATTGCTTGATGTTGGACATGATCGAAGGTTACCAGGCGGAGATTATGCTGGACTGTTTGGGCTAAATTCCTCCACAATATGGCGTAAAAATATTCGAAGAGCGATTCTAAGCCCCATATCACAAACGTAGCTACTGCTAGGACAAGAAGTTGATTCCAGGGATCAATAATACCCCAGCTGGCAAGCAGCGAATCTTCCTTTTGCACGACCACATCAACAGCAACACCGATTAACAAAGGAGGCGCTAGGTCCCAAATTTTGTTTAGAATCGAACAAAGTATAGCGAGACGAATTTTACCCTTAGGAGCATCGGAACGCTTGAGGATTCTACGCAGAGGTTTCTCTATCGTCTCCATGTTCTTTGCTGTAGCATCGAGTTAGTGAACTCTTGCTACACAGAAATGAAACAAAACTAAATGCTATTGCAGTTCGAGAAATGTCATGGATAACAAACTCGCTTCAGCCATTTTGGTGGCGCTTCTCGTAGGCGCATCAATCGCAGTCTTTGCCTTATCCTCAATCGATGAAGAATCAAAAGACGATACAAAATCCCAGAATGATGACATCGACCAAGGAGGAATTCAGACCCCTCCTCCGAATGTTGAACCAACAATCTTAGTGGAGAACAGAACATTCGAGTGGACTGGAACAAACCATACCCTTCAGGGATATATCGTGGACGAGGACCCTTCGAGTGTTTCGATTGAAATTTCAATACTCAATCAGGATTTTTCGATTCATCTTACAGACATATCAACCCAAAGTGATGCGAATGGATATTGGCAAGTTGAGTTTTCTGAGTCCGAGCCAGGACAATGGCTAGTTCAAATCAAAGCCACAGATGAAGAGGCTGCAACGACTGAGCGCCTAATCGAGTATATCGTTACCGTGCCCAATGAACGAGATGTGGATATAGTATTCTCATGGACAGAACCTATTGAAAATGAGTCTACAGGCCTTCTTTCCGGTGCAATTCTTCACCAATTTCCAGAGACATGTTCAATTAAGTATCACCCACTAGGATCAAGTTCTTCAAATTCCATCATCGGTGAAGTAAATGCCACATTAGGAACCTATGTGATATCATTCGACGTCTCAACAACAAATAACGAAGGGGATATTATTGCTGATTGTGGGTTATACACAACATCTACGCTAACAGTTCGGGTTGACCTCCCAATAACACCATCATCAACAGACTCAGATAATGATGGGATTCCAGATTTAAGTGACGACTGCGATTCAACTCCTGACAATGAACCAGTTTATGGAACAGGGTGTTCTGATTCTGAGACAGATTCGGATGACGATGGTGTCATGAATGATGTAGACCTTTGTCCAGACACTCAAGTCAATAGAGCGGTCAATCCAGATGGATGTTCACAATACCAACTCGATGCAGATAATGACGGGATAAGTAACGCAGTTGATCAGTGCTTAAACACACCATTGGGCGAGCAAGTCGATACGACTGGGTGTTCTGATTCTCAAAAGGATTCAGATGGGGATGGCGTAACAGATAATCTCGACGAATGTCCAAACACATTACCCGGAGAATCGGTGAATGAAGTAGGGTGTGTTCCAAGCGTACCTAGCCCAACATCTATGAAAATCCTCGCGCTACATGGAGGAGGAGATTCTGCCTCAGGACTAGCATCACAACAAGGCATGCAGGATTTAGTTGATGCATTACCTGAATTTGAATTTGTATTCGCAAGCACACCCGAGAGCGGAAACATCTGGTATCAAGACCCCCCCGGCGGTAAAGGAGAACCTACAACAGATCCAGATTGGGCTGATTTATCCATTTCATATCTTGATCAAATGGTAATCGATAATGGCCCGTTTTATGCCTTACTTGGCTACTCCCAAGGTTCAGCCATGATACCCGTCTACATGGCAAACACACAGAATACTTTCGACAGAGTTATGCTCTATAATGGGTACTTACCAACAACACATAACGGTTTGATGGATAGGATTAATACTGCAGCACCATTTTCTACGCCTGCAATGATCTTCTCTGGTGAAAATGATGGAAGTTTCAAAGACTTAGCACCTGCACTCGCTCAAAAATTCTCGGGTTCATTGGACCTACACAGTCAGACAGCAGGGCACCATCTTCCTTACGAAACCGACGAGCATTTCGATCAAATTCTGACCTTCATTCGTGAAGGAATTGAGCCATATGATCCTATAGATTCATGGTACTGTCAAGACGGCAGCGGGCCTTGGGTCAAAGATTTCAATGGTGATGGTAATGGATATACTGCAAATACAAACGGCGTAAACAGTGCGGGAGGAAGTGGCTCTGGGCCATGGTTCCAATGCGATGTCTCCGTGACAGTTCAAAATAATGAGATGGTTGTTGAAAGTAATGGAATTCCAAATCACGATTTCTTGAGCACAATGGGTTGTTGCGCCCCT
>JABGWN010000102.1 GCA_018645535.1 Methanobacteriota archaeon | reverse complement strand
TGTAGGCTCAAGCAAAGGCTCGGGAGAGGTCTTCACTGATGTTTTGGAAACGGCCTTTGAGTTCTTCAAGTGCAAGATTGAAGATGGTTGATCCTGGCATTGAACCGTCTGTATCGAAAGAGAAGACGAAACTTCCCTCTATTCGATTGAGAACGATTGCATCATCGAAGTCTCCATCTCGTCCAGTACCTGGACCAACTTGGTGAAGTGCTTTCTCGAGGTCAAGAACTGTTGCAATATCGGTGCACTTCTTGCTCTTGAACAACTTAGCATCGATTGGGCGACCATCAGAGGTTGAAAGATCGAGTCCAAACAGAACGTCAGCCTTCTTTGGCTTCTTGAGTTCAGCTTCGTAAACAGGCTGGAATGTTACTGCAGATGCTGAAGCCCACTTTGCGTGATCTCGACCACGTCCTAGTGTTGCAAATGCAATGAATTCAAGGAATTGGCCTTGAGCGAGGTACGTCAAAGGAATCGATTGCATCTCTTCAGAGATGTCAAACAATGGGTCTGATACGTTTGTTAAGTCTCCTGCACGAACGACTCGGTGAGGTTCATCACTATCGGTGGATGGACCTTGAACGTTGAGTGTGTAGAGAACTTGGCATGATGGGCAGCCTTTGTCATCTTCTGCGAGGTTCAAGCAGGTTTCACATTCATCAGCGAAAGCCATGCCTTCGTCAGGATGTGTTGGAATTGGAATCATTGCCAATCGGTGTGCAATAACTTCGTCAGGAAGTGCGTTGACCGATTCGAAGATTTCTCCACGGTTGTTGTCTTGGTTTACTCCAAGAGTAAACATTACTTTGCTGATAGCCATCTTCGGTACGTCTGCCATAATAGCACGACGTAGTGCGTTTACTTGCGCAGCATCAGTTCCTTCGATAAGGATCTTGATACTGTTCCCTTTTGGCCATCCATCTACGATACTTGCCTTCATTTCAATTCCTCCGAATCAGACACGACGTCCACGACGTCCGCCCTTTTTCTTAGTTCCATCGTGAGCGATAGGTGTTACATCCTCGATTCGAGTGATGGTCATACCTGCACGAGTAAGAGCACGGATAGCTGCTTGAGCACCTGGACCAGTATTGTTGGCTTTGTTGCCACCTGGTGCACGGTACTTGATGATGAGTTGAGTGAACTCCTTTTCCTTGAGTGTGTCAGCAAGACGTTCTGCAGCACGAGTAGCAGCGAATTGGCCACCACTGTCTTTAGAAGACTTGACAACTTGTCCACCGGAACATGTTCCGATAGTTTCAGCACCAGTTAGATCTGTTGCTGTCATGAGAATGTTGTTGTAAGAAGAAAAGATATTGACGATTGCTCTACGAGACATCAAGCCTCACCTCCGTCTTCTACTTCTGCACTTGGTGCAGCTTCTGCAGCCTCGTTGACTTCATCAGCGAACGGTTTTGTTGCTTCTGGGTCAACTTCTTCTTCAGCATACTCTGCTAACTCACGGCGTCCGTCAATAGCCTTGCGGATTTCGTGTTCTGGATTGTTAAGTTCACTGGAAGGATGGTATTGGATAACTTCTTCCTCGTCACGGTTGACTGGGTAGGAAGGAATCGAAACCTTTTGATCACCAATGCAAATGTGGCCATGGGTTACAAGTTGACGTGCTTGCTTCAGTGTACATGCAAGTCCCTTGTAGTAAACCATTGCTTGAAGGCGTCGATTAAGAATAGTTTCAGCATTGAGTGAAAGAATATCGTCAAGAATAGCGTCCTTGCTGATGAATCCCTTGAGGTGAAGTGAGCGAAGAAGATCGTCTTTCTCACGCATTCCGTGACCTTCAGAGGTGTCAAGTGTACCAATCAAGCGCATAGCTTGGCGTCGATGACGGCGAAGTTGAGACTTTGCCTTCCAGATTTCACGCATGTTCTTCAAGCCGTGATTTGCTTGGATGAGGTGCTCTTCTTCGATTCGAGCTTTCTTCCAAGGATGTGGAGGAGTATCGAATTTTGGTCTTGAAAACTTTGGTTCACCCATACTAAATCACTCCTCATTCCTTCTTCCTGCTTACACCGAGTGTAAGTCCACCACGACCATTGCTTCGTCCGCGTTGTCCACGAACCTTGTTTCCACTAGCGTGGCGAACACCACGGTAGCACTTCATGGTACGAAGACGGTTGATGTCTTCTTTGAGTGTAAGTTTAACTTCTTGGCCGGTCAAGTGGATGTCGTTACCGGTTTCGATGTCTGCAGCACGGTTAACCATCCAGTATGGAACAGTGTTAACGAAGTCTTCGATGGCAAGTCGGAGCGTTTCTTGTTGTTCCACAGTAAGATGTCCTGCCATTCGAGCAGGATCAAAACCAGTTGTGTTGCAGATTTGAACTGCGCTTCTTACCCCGATTCCTTTGACGGAAGTAAGGGCTGAGGATAGCGGTTTTAGACCATCCATGTCGGTATCTGCCATACGGAGAATGTATGAGAAATCGTCTCCTAGTTCTTCATCCTTTGATTTTGCCATTGAAGTTCACCTATACGATGCGACATGATGTCAAGCAGTTTTCCGACCAACAACCCCTATATCAAGACCGCGATGCAGGTGTCCGATTTCACTGGTCGGATTTTTCTCCACTTTGGACACAAAAAAGCAGATGGTTTGAAGTTGTGTGTTTGGTCAAAAACGCCTTCCTTCGTCCTTGCCTTCTTTTCAACTGGCGGTCGATATTACCCTGTAACTTTGGTTGCAGAGATGCGTCAAGGGTCATTCGAATGGTCATTGCGGAGATGTCATTTTCCAGTGCCGTCGATACAATTTCATCGATGTTCTCCTCGTCGAGAGGTTTGTCAAGAATTTCGACAACTCTACCTGTCGCTTGGACGAATGGATGATGAGGATTCTTCAAAGGGCCATTGTGGTGAATACGAGGTCTTCGAGGAGATGAATCAGCCCATCGAACATTTGCTGCAGTTGACAATTGTTCTGAAATCCAAGCGTCGGCAAGACCGGATTCAACAAGAGCAGCATCGAGAATAGTAACCCATTCATGGCGGCGAGCAGTGAGCAAAGAGTGATGCTCATGTCTTGTTTCAGTCTCTCGTTCTTCGATCACTGAATTGGCAGCTCCAAAGGTTGGAGCAAGGCGGACAAAGCGCTTACTGATGCCTTTGGTTGACACGTTCCCCAACCACAGTTCAAGTCGGTCAACACGGCCGCCGCCTCTCGACATCCATGTCCAAGTGCGCTCAATTCCTGGCCAGACCTCTTCAGCCAATGATTCTACTTCTTGTCGTCGTTCTTCAGTCAATCGAGGTGAAAGGTCAAGCACAATGGAAGGACCTCGAGACGATTCAGCCAGGTATGGTTTCCATGCTTGGAAAACACTCGGCAGATTTGGTTGCATTTCATCTAATCCATGAGTACGAGAGTTACGTGGTCGTGCAGGGTCTAGGTGAAGGAATGAAATGCCCCCCATAGCC
>JABGWN010000101.1 GCA_018645535.1 Methanobacteriota archaeon | reverse complement strand
CCACGAATATCGTAGGCTTTGAAACATGATTCAGGCCATTCATTCATACATTGCCCTGAAAGTGATTGTTTTCAAGCGTTTTGAATGCATTCACTAGGAGACTGGACCAAGTATGAAAAAAATGAGACCGAAACAAGCGATAATCGTAAATGTTGTTTTGAGAAAAAATGTGCTATTGAGTTGCTTTTGCCTTAACCGACTAGCAAATGGATTGATGATCATAATGTTAGACACAACCTTATCAATATCTACAAGAGGCTCAGAACAGAAAGGATTGGGTGAATGATGTGCATTTTTATCTGCCAGGTTCAATTTCAGGAATCATCATATTCCAAGTAGCCATAATTGCTCCAGTATTGTCTAAGACATTAGACCTCGAAACCTTTGGAAAAGTAATACGTAAGATTTGGCCTAAATTTTTCATTCTTCTATCGGTCCTTGGATTAGGATCTATCGCAGCATCTTATCTGGAAACGGATTCGATGTATTTGCTCTCAATTTCGATCTTCACCTTCGTTGCTTGTTTCTTGTGTTATGCGATTATACCCGCCACAAATCGCGCATCAGATAACGGTGATAAAAAGCGATTCAATTTGTTGCATAAAACAAGCGTATTTCTCACAGTAGCCGTTTTATTACTGAATATCATGTATCTCTTTTTGTGATGCCTCAGTCGACAATAAAAAGACGGATTGTTGCAATAACTGCGAGTAGGATTATTGCATAGAGCAGGACATCAACATACCATGCAATTCCCAAGATAATTCCAACAGGTAGGGCGTAAAACTTCAGTAGAAATGGCCATGTAACAAGTCCCTTTGGAGGCTCCTCCAAATATGGTGTACCTGGCATATTAGTTCCTCAGGATTGGACGCCTTGGACAACAATTTCTACAAGAGCGCCTTTTGGTAATGCTCCTGCTTCGAATGCTGCTCGTGCAGGACGTACATCCATGTCTTCGACCCAAGCACCGTACACTTCGTTCATTGCAGCATAATCTTCGATCGTATCGAGAAGAACTTGAGCAAAGCAGATGTCTTCTTTCTTGAATCCACCAGCATCGAGTAAAGCATCAATTTTGGCGAGTGCACCTTTGGTTTGTGAAACGATATCTCCCTGTTCTATCGATATTTGTCCAGATAGCCAGAATTGATTTCCTGCTTTTACGCCTGGTGTATACGGTCCAAAGACCTTCATCCCATCCAATGTAATTGGTTCTTTCATGGCCCTGCTAATGTTTGGATGCTCATAGACATTAACCATGAGCGCTTGGCAAAGTTATGCGCACATGCTGGGTGTTTGACCATCCTGCTCATGTACGCCTCCTCGCTCCGTTTCTACGTTCAGGAACGGCCACAGATGTCATTGTTGCAACCGATCGTCATGAAGTGCGTCAACTCATGGAATCGAGCGAAGGTGTTCTTCCGCGGCGTCAGATAATTTGGGTTGAACGACCCGTTGGGAAAGGTCGCTTCCGAACTGCTTGGAGGCGAATGCGAACAGTTCGTCAAGAACTCAAGAGTGCAGCAAAGAACGGAAATCGTTTTGAGAGAATCATTGTAGTGGGGGCCTCTCTTGAATTACGAGTTGCAAAGAAGCTTGGTCTTCCAAAGCGATGGTATATCTCTGATACAGAGATCAATCATTTGGCTCATAAATTAGCACGAAATGTGGCTACAGACGCTATATTCCCCACACATTGGGATGAATCAATTGATGATGGTTGGCTTAAAAAATTCAGTCTGAAGGTGAATCTTCATCGATTGGATGGTCTTCATGGTCACGTTCATTTGCGTCCACAACTACGTCCTGTTCAGGTTCAAGACCCACCTTCGTTTGTTGTGCGACGATTGCAAGGAGATGGAATCCATGATTCAGATGAGGTTCTAGAGATTCCTCAACAGATCCTAGAAGGGATTGAGATTACCTATGCTGATGAATCCAAGTATACAGGCGACCCTTGGCAATTTATCACAATGTTATCGCAACATAATGCAGTCATAACCCAGTCAGTTACTGTTGCGAGTGAGTCCGTCTTGATGGGGGTTCCTACTCTTTTGGTGAGTGATGCGAAGCGTGGGTTTCTCGATCGACTTGAGTCTGATGGCTATCCACTGTTTCGTTTAACATCACAATCGAATGTTGAAGAAATACAAGCCCAATTCTTAGCAGGGCTATTTCTTACTGAAGCATTGGATTTACCGGAATGGCCAGATGCCAAACAGCAATTTGCAGAATTTATTGGTTCTGAATTGATTGATTGAGCCAAGTTTCAACGATTTCACCATGGTCTCCTGCCAGAACAAGTCTGCCTTCTAGGATGTCTGCAATAGGCCAGAAACGAGCATCTGATGCATCATCACCGCCAACCGGTTCACCTGTTGCTTCAACTTCATAGACGATGCTTACAACGTGTTTACGGGGATCACGCTCAGGTTCCCCCATAACCATGAGCAAGACCGGATTGGTCCCGTCAAGATTTGCTTCTTCCTTCAATTCTCTGAGGACTGCATCTTGTGGACGCTCTCCTTGGTCAACGAATCCCCCTGGAAGTACCCAAGAACCTACAGAAGGTGGAAATTTTCTCTGGACTAACAAAATCTCATCGCCTCTTCGAACACATGCATCAACTGCAAGTGCAGGATTGAGATAGCCGAGACAATCGTCGCATTGTACCATTTCACTCACCAAATCTACGCTTTCGCATCTGGTATGTCTGTACTGCCTTTAGCAAATCTTTCTTCTTGAACGATGGCCAAAACACATCTGTGAAGTACAATTCTGAATAGGCCATTTGCCAAAGAAGGAAGTTACTAATTCGCTCCTCTCCACTTGTTCGAATGACTAAATCTGGATCAGGCATCTCTGCAGTATAGAGGTGTTCTGAAACAGTTTCCTGAGTAATCGATTCGAGAGGAAGGTTCCCCTTAGCATGAAGTTCAGCAATATTCTGAATGGCCCGTATCATTTCTTCACGAGCACCATATGCGAGGCAGACCGTGAACACAAAGTCTCCGTAATCCTTCGTTTCGGATTCAGCATAATCGATTGCATCATTAACATCTTTTGGAAGAAGATCACGATGTCCAATAATTTGAACACGGACATTGTTTTCGTGAATTCTCGGGTCATCTGCAATCGATTTGAGACCATCGATATAGAGTTTGAACAACGTCTTCAATTCTTTTTCTGGACGATTGAGATTTTCAGTGGACAGAGCATAGACTGTAAACCAAGGAATTCCAAGTTCAAGAACCCAATCAAGCACTGCCTCAAGGCGTTGCTTTCCGATTCGATGACCGACGTGTGCAGCAAGGTTTGATCTCCAAGCAAAGCGTCTATTCCCGTCCATGATGATGGCAAGATGCTTTGGTTGGATGTCATGTTCCATAACTTCGCGAAATAGTTTTGCTTCGACTGCTTGGCCGAGAACATCCCCCATCTTTTCGCTAATCCCCATGGCCGTCCCGTTTATTCCAATCCGTTCTCTTCTTTCATTGCATCCCTCTTCTCACAAAGACACATTGAATGGTGAGTTCTCATGTGGCTTGGCATGGAGGAAGCATCATGGTGGCCACGCGGCCTTGCCCGTGGTTCAATAGGCGATGCTCTTTCAAATCAAGAACTAATTACCAAATGGGGGACATTGGATTGTTTCGATGTCACCAAGACGTTGGATGCCTCTTGGTGGAATAATCAAGAGGATGGCTGCTGGGGCTCATTCTCAGAGTTAAATGTCCAATCAGTAAAACAAATTCAACAGCATGGAAATCTCACACTGTTGCAACTCGATGATGCGCATTCTGCTCTTGTATATTCAATTCCAACCAGTGACTCAGTATCGATGTTGGTTCGGAAATCAGCATGGGCTGGCGCTTTGAAATCTTCATCGATCATCCTCCCAGTAGCAGGAATGACTCTCAATGGAAACGATGCAGTCGTTGTCTTTCCACATTTTGAATTAACATACGACAGCGATATGAAGTGGATTTCGAATGAGCTTGGAAAAGCACAATCCTCGCTTGAACCATTTTCAACTCCAAACGATCAGAACCGTTGGAATCAACGATTGAAATCTGTGGAAGATGCTCTACGGCCAAACACGCTGTGGAGGGCTCCGCATACCAAGCACACAGTAGGTCTTCCAGCACTTCGAATACATCCTTCTTGGATTGGAAAAAAAGAGGGCCAACGTGTGCTCATTCCAATGAATCTACGCGTAAGTGAACGTCTCTTGTGCAGTGATGAACGCCTTCCTGCTCTTGCTGAACTCATCCAAATGGAAGGCCGTTGGGTTGAGAATAATGGCTATGCTCGCAAAGATATCGAAGTTATGCTTGAGACTTGGTCATCGGTAACGCCATCCACTTGGTCGAGCAAAAAGGCACTTTCAACAGTTCTTGGTGGAGCCTGGATCTGGCGTTATTACGATGTTTTATTGACATATGCTGAGGCTGTACTCTACGATGATAAGAAAGGCCTTGAATCTGCAAAATCTTGGTTGAAGGATGTCACGAGGTTACAGGCACATCTCGGCGTGTTGCGCGTTTGGAAAAGCGGAGTTTGGGTCGGTCTTACAACCATGATTGTCGCCTATTACGGATGGCAGATTGATTCAATGACACCCTCATTTGCGATTGGAGTTGCCCTTGCAGGGGCTTTGCTTTCATTTGCTTCGAACAGAATGTATTGGTGGAAAGACCCATCTCCAATTTAGAATGATGATAGAATCACTCTCAATTATTGACATGTTTATAATGTCTCAAAAGTGGCATTTAATGGAATCAACTTAT
>JABGWN010000100.1 GCA_018645535.1 Methanobacteriota archaeon | reverse complement strand
TCTGGCTTTGCCCCAGGCTCATTTAATCGTGGTGTGGAGGTACCGCCTCGCTTTACGGATGCTGCAGATGCTCTTCTCGACAAATCAACTCTTCCAAAAAGAGCCTCTGGAGAAGGACTTCTACTTCTCGCTGATGGGGGCTGTTTTGAAGGGACCCTTTTCGGGGCAGAAGGTTTTGGTGAAGGTGAACTTGTCTTTACGACTGGAATGATGGGATATCAAGAATCACTAACAGATCCTTCTTGGGCTGGTCAAGTCCTTACATTCACATACCCGCTTATAGGAAACTATGGCATTCATCTTTCAAAATCAGAATCTCGTGCTGTTTGGCCAAAAGGTGTTGTCGTACGTCACGCAATGAACGACCCTGATCATCGGGATTCTACAGGAACTGTTTCAGAACTATTGCAAGCCCATGGAGTTCCTGGAATTGAGAACGTAGATACACGAGCCATTACACGACGTGTTCGCGAACTGGGGACTGTATTGTGCATCTTTGGACCAAAGGAACATGAAGCCGAAATGAGGCAGAGACTCAAGGTGATGACTTCTCCTGAATTAGAAGACCTTGTAGACATGGTTTCAATCGATGAGCCAGTAGTACTCAATCCCGGTGCATGTGATGATCTTGGACAGCCATTACCACGCATTGGAGCACTCGATTGTGGAGTGAAGTACAACATTCTCAGAAATCTATGCAAGCGGTTTGAAGTTGTTTGGTGCCCTCCAGATATTTCGTTTGAAACTCTTCAAGGCTTCTCTATCACTGCATTATTTTGTTCAAATGGTCCGGGGGACCCTGCCCATCCAGGAAAAGCCACCAATGCAAGATACACACTTGCACAGGCTGTAGCATCAGGAATCCCGGTGATGGGTATTTGCCTTGGCCATCAGTTGATGGGGCTTGCATCTGGATTGAAGACCTACAAGATGCGTTATGGCCATCGAGGTGCTAACCAACCGGTGGTTGATCTAAAGACCCAAAGAGTTTGGATTACGTCACAAAATCATGGATTTGCAGTAGCTGATCCAACAAACGGGATGTTAGCTGCTCATCCAAGTGGAGCAACATCTCCTGATGCAGAAAATCTTCATGGATACGATGTTGAAGTTCGATACATCAATGCCAATGACAAAACGGTGGAAGGGCTTGATGTTCTCGGCCGTCCTTGTTTCACCGTTCAATTCCACCCAGAAGCATGTCCAGGTCCTCATGACGCTGAACCACTCTTCGATAGGTTTAGAGAACTCGTAGATGCTCATCTTGGAGGTGAAATCTGATGCCTCGGCGAGATGATTTGAACACCATTCTTGTCCTTGGGTCTGGTCCAATCAAGATTGGACAAGCAGCTGAATTTGATTTCTCTGGTTCTCAAGCCGTACGAGCATTACGTGAAGATGGATATGAGGTCATTCTTGTCAATTCTAATCCTGCAACAATTCAAAATGATCCAGAAATGGCGGACCGTGTATACATCGAACCTTTATTGCCTGATACAGTTCGTAAAATCTTAGAGATTGAGCGCCCTGATGCATTACTTGCTGGGATGGGCGGACAAACTGCACTGAATATTGCCAGTGAACTTGCTCATGATGGAACACTTGAGAAACTTGGAGTCGAACTCATTGGTTCAGATCTAGATGCAATCGATAAGGCTGAAGATAGAGACCTTTTCAACAAAGTTTGTGAATCGATCAATCTCCCAATCTCTGAAGCCATTGCTTGCAATACGATGGATCAGGTGATTAAAGCAGCAGAGGAGATTGGTTCTTGGCCTATTTTGATTCGACCTGCATTTACTCTTGGTGGACTTGGAGGAGGTACTGCTTTTGACCTTGGACAACTTGTCGAGATTGCTACTCTTGGCCTACGTAATTCACGTATTAGTCAAGTACTGATTGAAGAATCGATTCTGGGATGGCAAGAACTCGAGTACGAGGTTATGAGAGATGGTTCAGATAATGCAACGATTGTTTGTACAATGGAAAATATCGATCCGATGGGGGTCCACACAGGAGAATCTGTTGTTGTTGCTCCTCTTCAGTCGTTTTCAGATTCAGATCACCAAGAACTTCGAGACAAGGCGCTTGCTCTAATTAGAGAACTAAACATCAAGGGAGGATGCAATGTCCAAT
>JABGWN010000099.1 GCA_018645535.1 Methanobacteriota archaeon | reverse complement strand
TCGGATTCGTAGGTGAAGGTCATGCTCGTTTCGTGCCACATGAAATCGTGCTCTCGAGCAGAGGTCATGATGACCTTGTCAAAGACGCACTTGTTTTGCAAACAGAGGGCGCGTCCGGTGGGCTGGGCGCCTGAACCGGTGGTTTCCGTCTCCAAAAGAGTGGTCGAAAAGAGGGCGATATCTTGGACAATACCCGATTGCTTCCCGATTTGCACCCGGTCGCCAACCCGATAGGGCTGATGGACAATGAGGTGAACCCAACCTGCGATGCTTTGCAGCGGAGAGGACAGGGAAACGGCAAGCGCCGCAGTGAGCAAACCGACGAACACACCGATGTTCTCCAGCGTGTCAATCCAAAGCGGGATGGTCAGGAGGAGGGATACGCCCAACCCGAGATAACGGCTGGTACGAATCCACTGACGATGAGCAGGGTTCTTCTTGTGCTTCCTCCAGAGAAAACCGAGAACGATTTTACGAACGCTGAACACCATGGAGAAGATGAGCAAGGTCAAGATGGTTAGCCCAACGTCCACGGGGGATTGGAGCACGGTCTCTTGCACCACGTCCAGCATCTTGTCCAGATTCAACATGGTGGTTCAAACCCGGCCCACCCCCATCGTTTCTAAGCCTGCATATGCGATTTAATGTACAAGCGCCGCACTTCGGTTTTCTTCCGCTAAATCGAGAGGTTGAGCGTTCCCATTTTTGCTTAAACGAGTTTCAAAATGATTAGATATTGATTAAGGACAGCGCCGGAAACCTTGTGAAAAGACTATTTCTAGGCTTGCTTTCAATAGAACATGGACAATTCAGATTGGGATACATACTCAGTAGATTCCAGCTCACTTGAGCCTTCTGCCGCAGATCATAATATTCTCTCAGCTTATCGTGCTGTTGAATTTGGAACAATGGCCACTTTCGGATTATCATTACTAATTATAGGGGTTTTCATCAATTTTTTCATGCTGTTGTCACCCCCCACTCTTGATACTGATAATTTGGATAGTTTCAATCAAGGCTTAATATTAACAACGAACATCACATTTTTTGTCACGATTCTACAACTAATCGGGCTACTTTTTCTACTTGCAGACGCAAAAAAACTCGCTTCTGAACTTAATTCTGCACGAAAGCAGCAAAACAAAAATCTGAATATTTTGGCTTCAAAATTCAACAAACGATGACATCAGTTCAAGTCTGGGGGCGGGGACCAATTCACAATGCGATGAAAGGCTTCAGATAAGTAAATTCAAGACGGATATGATTTATCTAAAACAATCGAATTCGTATTTTTAGCATTCTGTTTAAACAGTTTGAACCCTGTAAGGTTTGGACTTAGAAGAATTTGTTAATCTTCGTTAGGAATTTTATTCTTTCCAAACATGCTGAGAAATCCAGCACAAATGGCGAGAACACCTGCAATGATTGCCATGTAAAACGACATGCCGAAATCATATCCTATCGGTGGTTCAGGCCTCATAAGCACCCATGTTAAGCAACCTAAGAGAATGAAACCACCCGAGACCCATGCAATAAAATGTCCATATCGTTCTGCATTTGATGGAAGTGTTTTGTCAATATTGCTTATTAGAATGAAGGTTGTTCCAAACAGAGCACTTATTGCTCCCATCCATATCACGATTCCACCAGTTTCACCAGCTTTGTTTGAATTCAAGCATTTTTCTTCCCAATGCTCTGCAGCCTCTAGATTCTCATTGCTGTTTGAACCCCCCCAAGCCAATTCCCAGTTGAGCATCATGCGAATGTAATTAACACAGTAATTGTCATGTGGCCCTCGAAGATATTTCTTCTCCGACATATCAAATTCTTCACCCTCTAAGTCATCCCAATCGTCAGTAAAAAGTATGGCGTGAACTTCATCATCACAACCCCATAGCCACTGAGGATCCGAACAATCAATCGCTACAGAGTCCAATCCATACGACACGGCGTCATATTCTGAAGTCTGCCAGGAATTGGTAAATTGAACTAGGATTGATAGAATCAATGCTAGTGTAATACATGTTAAGCTAGCCCAAGCCATCGTATGATTCCTATGCTTAATATCGTTAGAATCATCTAACATTACATCACCTTATATTCAAGATATATTTTCCATCTTTATTATCTCTTTTCCCGACGAACAAGAGGTCATCCTCTCTCATGGGAGCGGGGGCCACATTGGCAACGCCTCGCGTCGGCGTGGTCCACGCTGAATAGAGAGGTTGAGCGCTTTCAGTCGTGTCCTCTCTCATGGGAGCGGGGACTCTTATCGTGGCCTTGCTCAAACAACCGTAATCGTGTAACTACCAAGTTCAATTACTTCAACCGAGACTTGCATGTCTTCATTTTCTGTAGAACGGGAGTGGTAAACACCCACTGTGATTTTGCATGTTTCGTCAGCAGCGCCAGAACACCAATCAACAGAACCGCCTTCTGAGATGAGAATACTTTCCATAGCCGTCAACCTACGG
>JABGWN010000098.1 GCA_018645535.1 Methanobacteriota archaeon | reverse complement strand
TCGATTTCAGATCCATCGTCGCAAGTAAACATTGCAGAATCGTCGCTTTGCAAAACTGAAGTATTACCTGAAAGAGCGGTCTGAACTGTAATGTTGTCTCCCCAGAAATGAAGTTCTCCGGTGAGTTTTGCTGGAGCGTTTCCGGGACTAAAGCCCTCTACATACACCCATTCCTGACTTAATGTCTTACCTTCCATAGTATCGATTAAGGTGATGTCGACAGAACAGTACTCATTTTCTGGGCACATGTCTGCATCATCCATGATTGTGACGCCATCGCCAACGGACCACACTTGGTCGCCAACGCTGCCGAATTCAACAAGGCTGCAATCGCCATCGGTAGGCATTCCGGGGTTTGAGCACGTAACCGGTGCGTTACCATCAACTGATACTCGGACACTAACTACAGCCCAATTGATGTCGTCGCCTTGGTCCATTGTAACGTAGGCTAGTTTGTCTTCATCGCCTTCATAGTTTACAGCTTCTTCGGAATGGAAATAATACATCATTAGGTCGCCATCCGCCTCTGCTGAGCCGAAAATCGATTCGAGACTGTCTGTAATGTCTTCACCGATGTCTTCAGCAACTTGTTCAGCAAACGATTCCCCAGAACCTGCAAGGACGTTACCCATCATCAGGAACATCAATGGGTTTCCAGGTGGGCAAGTGTCACAACTCTGGACTTGAGTGGTGAGGCCTTCGCCATCGCCGAGGTCAACGGTGAGTGTTTCTCCTTTAGAAAAATCGAATTCCCCGTACATCTCCATGTCAAAATCCCCCGATTCCGATAGAGAATCGGATATTTCAAGGTCGAATTCTCCAGCATCGAGGCCGAAGTCTTCAGTTGGAATACCTTCAATCGAGAAAGAGTAGTCAACTGCACCGGTATAATCACCAGTTAAGTCGCCACACTCGGATTCCCCGCATTCCCAGTAATAGTTATCATCTGCAGCAGACAAATCAACATAAATTGCATTCGGTGAGCCAAGACGCCATTGTGAAGAAGAGTCTGTGATTGAATATCCCAGAGTGAGTTCAGTACTGAAATCAACAGGGAACTCCTCTCCGCCGCCTTCCAACAATACATCAATGTCGAGGCCGATGAGGGCTGAAACATCCATGCTGAACTCCATGTCTGCTCCAATGAGGTTGTACGAATCATCGAGGTATTCTGTATACATCATGTCAACGGTCAAAACTTGTTCCAATGTTTGAACAATATCAATGTCAAAACTGGTCGTATCGGAACCAAAGTTCGTTTCTGACCAATCGGTTTGAAGGATTGAATCTGCAAGAATGCCGTGACGAAGAGTTACGTCATCGGTTCGGCTCCAAACTGAAACATCGTTTCCGTTGTTGTCTTGAATTGTTTGCGGAGTAATATCTTCTGTGTGGTGGACATAAACATTTGATGCACCGGTTTGCAATTGGCCGATGATGAGGTTAAATCCAGCATCGTCTGCAGCACCCATTACTTCGCTTAGAATCTCAGGAATATCGAGACCTGTGAAATTCTCAAGATCAGTGTCAACACTGCTCCAATCGTATTCTACACCGTAATAAAATTCGGATTCTTCGGTTGGGGTGGCACTTACGCTTCCCAGCGGCAAAAGAGATGCCAAGAGAAGGGTCGTCATGAGGAGGCTCGGCAACGTTCGGGCAATGTTCATACTAAGCCCCGTTTTGTACGAGAATATCAAAGTATCCCCTACCTTTAAGAACGGAAATCTTCGAAAATACGCTTATTTTCGATTTTCCCGGCACACTTTAACGAAATTTTCGAACATTTCTTTACCGAATTCAGAATCGTTGACTTCTGGATGGAATTGGAGGCCGAACCGGTCTCCTTTCTCGTTCTCCATACCCTGGACTAGACAAGACGGGCTTTTCGCCGTGACAAAGAAACCTTCAGGAACGATATGAACTTCATCGTTATGAGATTCCCAAACGGTTTGTGTTGCAGCGGTGTTCGCAAATATTTTCCCGCCATCGTTTTGGAGTTCAATTTGCATAGCCCCAAATTCTGGAAT
>JABGWN010000097.1 GCA_018645535.1 Methanobacteriota archaeon | reverse complement strand
TAGGATGGTCAGATCAACGTGCGTGTTTGCATGGTTTGAACCCTCAATGATTCCGAAGTGGCGTGAATCTCCAGTTGTGAATATATTGTTCAATACATTTCCTTGCATAGCACCGTAACTACCGGTATCTGCTGACCATGTGGAATCAATATCTGCTTGATTCAATGCCATTGCCATCTCCATGTTGCTCAGAATTGTGGACCATGATTGCGTGCCTTCTGTAACTGATCGGTCGGTTACATCAACAGCTTTGTCAAAGCCAGGGCCTGAGACTGTCTCCCAATCACTTCCTTTCAGTTCAGCCATGATATCGATGTCTCCCCAAACAGGTTGTCCGTTCACGAGTGTTAATCGAACATCAGCATCAATGGCTTCAATGAGATTTCGATAAGGGTCTTCATGGAAGTTGTCGATAACAACAAGATCTGCATACAAACCTGCATTTACTCTTCCAACGAATCCATCCCAGTTATTGGCCAGTGCAGGATTCTTTGTTGTCATGGATGCGAGATCATAATCTGAGAAATAATTGTCAAGCACTTGTTTGTTCCAAACGTCAGCAACCTTGAGTTCATGGAAGACATTCTTGGAACCACTTGGTCCCCAATCTGGTGCAAGAGATATTCGAACGCCAGCTTGGTCCGCTGCAACAACATCTGTTGTGTCTCCGTAGAGTAAGAGATTGGACAAAGGAGACCATGCTAAGTCTGCTCCAACTTGCCCCATCATAGCAAATTCAGTTGCAGTTAAGGCAGTCCCGTGAACAACAACCAATTCTCCAACCAGTAGATCATTTTGTACCAAGACATCAAACTCTGCTCGGCTGACTTCGTCAACGCCTTCTGAGAGGTGGAGATACCATGCATTGAGATTCTTTGAGTTATTTCCAGTCTTGATATGATTTCCAACATAATCGCTTTCGAGGGTGGTTACCTTGGTATGAATGTCATCTCCACCAAAGTTGTATAGTTCGATGTTTCGAGAAAGCATGCTGTCCCAAGCATCTGTGTTTGAACTTGGGGAACCTTGGACGGATGTAACTCCACCTGCAACAGCCATCACTTCTGCATACTTCATCTGCTCATCAGCCATGTTCCACATACTACCGCCTTGAACGAAGGTCTTCATCCAAGTAATGTCTCGCTTGTAGTTTGGATTATTTTTCCACTGATTTCTGTTTGAATAGCCACCTTCTTCGGATTGTGTTGACGTATGTACCTCAAAGTCCCATAGTGGAATGTGGTTGTAATGCATGTGGTTGTGAGAGTCTATCAGTCCAGGATAGATACTCCCGTTCGTGTCAATGATTGGGACATTTGTCAAATCAACGTTTGAAGGGATAGTGTCTCCCCATACCGCTTCGATTTTACCGCCTCGAATGAGGACATTGCCTTCGTTGATGACGTCGGATTCAGCATTCATTGTAACGACTCGACCTTGCAATACCATTGCATCAACTCTTCCACCATCGCTGATACCGAAGCATCCAACCATGTTTTGTGCAGATGGGAACGATTCGCCTTCAGCAAATCCTGGAGTGGGAGGGCTGACCTTCCATACTGTTCCATTTTCTAGTGTGATGTAGGAATTACCATACCATGAATCCTCTGCAGGATAAGATAATTGATCGATGAGTGTCCCACTTGTGTCAGTTAAAGATACACTGTCTCCATCAAAATAGTCGAGTTCAATTCGTGATGCATTGATGAACACGGAGATGTATCCATTCGCAGGGATCTCTGTGTTGCGAGCGATTTGACACGGTGCACTTCCACCATCTGGCTTGTCATCGAGAACCCAGTTAGAGACATTGATGGCTTGAGAAGTAGGGTTGTGAAGTTCAATGAATTGGTCTGAAAACTTCCCGTAGTCTCCATCTCCATTCCAATCTGTTGCGTTGTAGCAGTTCGTGCACGTCTCGTTATTCTTCATACTGCTTGGTGAAACAAGAATTTCAGAGATGGTGATGTTGTCATCTTCTCCTACTGATTCTACTTGGTGGTTATCGAGTAACATCGAAGTAGGAGATGCTGAAGTAAAGAGGAAAATTAGTACTGCGCTGAGGACGAGGGTTCGGCTCATATTATGTGGGTTTCGTTCCAGCACATGAATCCGCCGATGCTGCGTTATGGATTAATGCATGAGCAAATATACTCTGAACTACTGGAATGCTCATGGCGACAGTAACAATGCATGAATCATCCTTCAATGAAATCATCGAAGAAAATACCCTTGTAATCATCGATTTCTGGGCTGAATGGTGCGGTCCTTGCCGAGCATATGCTCCAGTTTTCGAAAGCGTCTCCGAAGAATTTCCAGACGTTGTATTTGCGAAGGTAGACACCGAAGCAGAACAAGCACTTGCTGGAAACTTCGGTATACGCTCAATTCCAACAACAGCGGCGTTCAAAGACGGCATAGGTGTATTTATGCAACCAGGGGCTCTTCCTGAAAAGGCGCTTCGTGATCTTATTGGCAAACTCCAATCTCTGGATATGGATGAAGTACGTGCAGAACTTGAGGCTGAGGAAGCCAAAGAAGCATCATGACGCGCAAAGCGTCATATGTTCGTCCCTTGACCGATTACCATGCGAAGCGGCTTTCTACTGGCAGTTCTTCTCCTACCAAGCCTCCTAACAGGTTGTTTTGGTGAAGATTTGGAGAATTCCACAGATCAAGTCAATCAAGATGCTTACCCTGAACCGTGGGATCGAACTGACCTTGCATACGATGATACTGATGTATTTTCTCGGGTAAGCGTTAACGGGACCTACCCAATCGGAGTTGTCGAATCAGTTTACGTTCCAGTTCCAAGTATCACGCTTGCTGATGGTGGAGCCGGTGCTGCTGGCGGAGCTGAAGTCCATCTTGGACTATGGTTACCAGTCATTGAAGGCTGTGATTATAGTTCAGCTGAGAATCTTTCGGATGAATGTCTCGTTCCAGTAATTGCTGAAATAGGGCCTTATTACGACGATGGGGATGTCGACGCCCTTACCCCAGCCGACCGTCTTGGTCGAATGCTGATTGAGAACTATGTTCCACATGGATACGGAGTTGCTCAAGTTTCAGTTTTTGGTACTGGGGAATCGAACCACTGCATGGATCTAATGGGGACGGATGAACAACGTGGAATTGATGCTGCAGTTACGTGGCTCGGTACGCAATCTTGGTCAAATGGGAAAGTAGGAATTATCGGAAAGTCGTACGATGGTTCAACGCCATGGCAAGCAGCAACATTTGGAAACCCCTATCTCGCTACAATTGTTCCTATGTCTGGACTCATTGGTGTTCATGAACTCATGTGGCGAAACGGAAGTATGGAAGCCCGTGGCATGATTATGCATAACGGAGTCTATGGCTCGTTCGGAGTCGATGGAGATACAGAAGACAGTCACAACCTTTGCGAAGGATACATCCAAGGATACGCCAATGGCCCTGCTGCATATCTCAGCGGTGGAATGGTAAGTTATGCTGGAAACAGTTACTGGACTGAACGTTCATTCTTAGACAGAGTCGTCCAGAATTACAATGGTTCGGTTTACATTATTCAAGGAATGCAGGATTGGAACGTCGATCCACACATGACCTTCCCAGCTCATCAGATTGTTGAGGACGCTGGTATTGAGGTGAAAACTCTGGCAGGACAATGGGCTCATGATTATCCTGACCGACTTGAAGGACATAGCGCCTTGAGTGCTGGTCGTGGCGAGGAAGCATATCCATACACATTACGTTGGGATTGGGCAGATGAAATGCTTTACTGGTTCGATTGGTACCTAAGAGGGGAAGGTCGTGCTCCAACATTAGGTGTTGAAATGCAGGACAATCAAGGTGGATGGCGATTCGAAGAGACCTATCCGCCGATGGATATTGAGAATCTTGAATTGATTGGTGGTGATCTTTCACCATCAGGTTCTACAGTATCTGCAACAAGCAGTGTAACGCTGAGTTACGGACCGTTTGAAGAAGAAACCCGAATTGTTGGTATGCCAACCTTCCATATTGATGCAACACCGGGATTGACTGGAGGACATCTCTTTATCGAAATGACCGATGGAACAGGGATGCATCTTGGTCATGCTGTAATGGACCTACGATTCCACGCAGGTGGAAGAGATGGACAAGAAGTACTCACTCCGTTCGTATCTGTTAATGCGCTTATGGAATTCTTACCGATGGACGTCATCTTACAAGCTGGTGATGGAATTCTGCTAACAGTTTCCCAAACGGGTGAGGATTACATCCCATCTCCAATGGCATCTGGTGGGGTTACAATCGACTGGACTCAAAGCACCTTAACGCTTCCAATAATTGATCGCCCTTGTGATACGCTCTTCCAAGTTCCAATGATTGAATATGGTGGGGAAACGACCCGCCAATGCTGATTAGAACAACGAAAGAATGTCTGTAAAGACATCTTTTGCAGAACCATTTGAACGTTCAACCAATCTTCGAACAATAAGTTCGGGTGTGGAACGAGCAAGGCAATTCCTTTTCGGAGTTCGATCCACTATCAATTCGAGGTGTTCATCTAATCCATTGGCTTCAATTCCATCGACTCGAAGGCCAGATCCTCCATAGGCCTCAAGAATTGCAGGGGCTAGATGTGTAACAAGAACCATTGTCGTCTTGGTTTGTTGTTGGGCGGCTCGTAACATTCCTGCAATAATCCGAGCTCCAGCACCCGGCTCTGTGATTGCTTCAAGTTCATCAGCAAGGATCAGTTTAGGAGTATCATTGCAAACAACCTGTGCAAGTTCAACCAAGGTTGTTTCCAAAGCTCCAGCGCTTTGAGTACCTCCAGACTTTGCAAGGACATGGAGTGATTCAATACGACCAACAAACGCATTTTTGGCTGGAACGGGTAATCCCATATGGGCGAGAAGGGTGATATGACCAACGAGTTCCAACAGTGTCGTCTTACCACCACTATTTGCACCAGTGAGTAATGCAATTGGCTGGCGGTCACCATTTGGTGCAACGTCTCCAAGCCCATAGGAAACGGGCTGAGCAATGCCTTCGATGAATAGGTGTCTCCCTTCTTCAAACCAAATCCCATGACTTACAAGTTCTGGTAGTTCAGCGTGATTATGTAATGCCCATCGAGAAATACTGTACCACATGTCGTGTTCGATGAGTGTTCGTAGAGCAACTTCACATTTTGGTTTAAGAGCAGCGAGTTTTCTTGAAGAACGAACAAGATGTTCGCTTCTTGAGTCATTGATACGCCTCTCTAACTCGGCATCAATTTGATCAAGTGTTGGACGTTTAATTTTCACTGG
>JABGWN010000096.1 GCA_018645535.1 Methanobacteriota archaeon | reverse complement strand
TTCCGTCATGTGCACTATTATTCTGAATGTTATATGGGTGATTTGAAACAATAGTGCAATTATTACAAGAAGCATGAATATCAAGCCTACAAATGCTAAAAAAGCGTCTTCAGAAGATAGCCCTTCAAACCAACTTGTAGTTTCACTGAGGCTTCCAAACGACGCTTTTACTCCAAAGGGAGTGAGTCCCAGAGAGATTTCGCCTGACAAAAGGACGACCCAGTTAGAAAACAATCCAAAAATCAGGAGAACTCCGCCTAAACCATGAGCGATATGGGAAAATGTCGTGATACTATTATTTGCATCTCCTGTGGATGTTCGTGCAGAAGTATCGCTTTCTCCCCACTCAAATTCTCCCTCGCAGAAAGGACATTCAAACAGCCCTGATGCATCATCATCTAATTCAATGTGCTCTTCACAATAGGGGCACTCAATGACAACCATGTCTAGGTGCTCTCGTGTTTCGATTTAGATGTTATCCCGACACGAATCTTTCATGGAGATAAACTAGAATTGATTATTTAGAGACGGAGAACCCTCAAGTTTTCTTGAGAAAAAATAAAGTTCTTGCATGAATAACGCGATTTCATAAGATACCTGAACATCTCATGTAGTATTATGTGCCGCAATTATGGGTTTAATAACCATCAACACAAATGAATAATTAGAGTTCATTCGGAACTGGAGTTTGATCCATATGCAGGAATGCATAGACTGCCCACCATGTGACTATGTCCCATGAGTGGACGAGGTTTGCCTCTCCGGTTGCGTTATCTGTAGTCATATATTCTTCCATTTCAGATAATTTATCGCATGTTTTGTGGTAACATGGGTATCCATCGACTACACCGTTCCATCCGAGTGTTGCTACACCTATTTGTTGGAATGAATCGTGATCACTTCTTGCGGTTGGACTTTCGTAAATTGCAACCGTATCTTCATAGTTATTTTGCCAGAGTGGATTCTCTCCAGAAGCTGCCCATTCTGCACGTCCGCGTTCGATTTGATAACCTAAATCGAAAGCATCGGCTCCAATCCATTCTGCTAAATGATACATGCCTGGTTGATCGATAACATCGCCTGTTCCATCAGGACCAAGATAAACAGAAAGAGCGTAATCGCCAGGATAGTTTATTCCAGCCATGTCAAGGTTGAGATAATTACTAACTGTTACGCCAGCAGGGAGATCGTTCGCAAATGCAGATGAACCCCACAAGCCCTCTTCTTCGGAAGACCATAAGCAGAATACCATTGTTCTGCGTGCATCAAAATCAGCGAGTACTTTGGCAGTAGAGAGAACCATCGAGGAACCTGCTGCATTGTCATAGGCTCCTGTACGAGTGCCGTACCCTTGTTGTTCCGTTCCAGGAATTATGGCAGTTGGAGGGGTGGCATATGGGGCAATATCGAAGTGCGCTCCGAATACTAACCATTCATCCGGATAGACTGTACCTGTCTTGTAAGCGCATATATTGACGGCCCACAGAGTGCCTGACTGGAATCGGTGGACTTCAACATCGAGGCCGTATCCAACCATAACGCCCTCAAAATAAGTGATTGCGTCTTCATAACCGGGATTTCCATTCCCGATCCATCTATCCAAAAACCCAACGGCCCCATCGGCTAAATCGAGCGGATCAGCGGTTTCGTCGGTGATGAAATCAACCCATTCGTAAACGTCTCGACCATTTAGCCAACCGTCGCTTGCACCGACACCGTTTTGTTCAGTTAGGTCTGAGCGCATTGGGCGCTCTGTGAGAAGTTGTTTAATCGAAACTTCTCCGCCATCATCATCGCTGGAAATAACCCAAGGCCATTCGCCTCCAGCGTCTTCGTTTGGAACGACTTGAACTGCTCCACCGGTTTGACCTGATTCAAGCCATGTCATCCAAGACTCATCTGCCTCCCGGATTGGCCAGTTCGTTCGACCATAGTCGCCAAGAAGGAACACAACATCGGGATTTCGTGGTGGGAGGAGGATGGTCACCTCGACTATTTCGCCAGCGGAAATGTTCAGTACTGTTCCGTTTTGAGCCCTCATTGAGCCAGGATCTTGAATGAAGTAGGGCATAAAGACGGATATGTCGTTTGTTGCCTCAAGTTGAATCGTTTGCCATGAACCACCTTGAAGAGTTTCTCCATCTGAGACGATAAGATCACCCTCGGTAACAGGGGTTGATTTGCTTTCTCCAAAACAACCCGACAAAGTTGAAAGGAGCATGATAGAGACCAGCAGCATTGCTTGCATTGTCATTCGCATGGTTCGGGCCATACGCTTGGCGGGTTTGAATACAACGGTGGAATGAGCAAATTTATTCATCGCCAAGAGTTAAATGACGAAGGGGAGCCGATTGAACATGGCTACAGTCCGTACGGACCAAAAGAAACGTGCCCTGATGCGCGCTGTTCCGGAGTCCTTTTCCAAAGCCCTTGCCAACTATTTTGGCTCCGGGCCAACGGATATTGCCCTCGCTAAAAGGCAACATGCGGCTTATGCTCAAGCATTGCTTGACTGTGGATTAGAAGTTACAATCCTGCCTGCTGATGAAAACCATCCTGATTGTATTTTTGTCGAAGACCAAGCAATTGTCGTAGATGGTCATGTGCTTCTGCCACTACCGGGGCATCCGTCAAGAGTTGCTGAACAGCCCCCTATTGCAGATTTCCTTTCTCGACAACTCAACGGATTTCAGGTCTGCGGCATGTTTGGTGAGGCTCGAATGGACGGAGGCGATCTCCTTCGATTGGGCAATATCTTCTTCGTTGCACGCTCAAAGCGAACAAATGATGCTGGAATTGAAACACTCAGAAATCTACTCACTCATCTTGGCCACGAACTAAGAATTATTGATATCCCTACTGAAAAAGCCCTTCATCTCACCTCGATCTCCTCAACTCCGACGGACCAGGTTATCCTCACTGCTGAAGGATTTCTCACTGCTGATGATTTTGGTGAACTCCCTGAAGGAAGCCGAGTCATCTTCGTACCTGAAGAAGAAGCCTATGGCTGCAATACTATTGGACTTGAAAACGGAAAGGTCCTGGTGGCTGAAGGGTATCCTACTGTTCTGAAAGAAGTTCAAGAATTAGGTTTAGAGCCAATCATTCTCGACATGAGTCAAATAAGAGAGGCAGATGGTTCAATTACATGCTGCACACTCTTCTTCTGAAGAAGCAATGAGTGTGTTGATATACGCGAGTGTAGCCGTTTAGATTGCTGCAGGGGTCGCCCAGCTTGGTCAAAGGCGCTGGGATGAGGTCCCAGTCCGTATCGGTTCGCAGGTTCGAATCCTGCCCTCTGCACCAT
>JABGWN010000095.1 GCA_018645535.1 Methanobacteriota archaeon | reverse complement strand
GCTTCAGAACGGCGCTCGATTGTAATCGTTTGATCATCAGGTAATGCTTCGGTCGCATCGATGTGTCGTGTAATCGTATCAGCGAGAAGCCCGAGTGCTTCACCATCGAGTGGATAATCAGCCAATGGCCTTCCATCGTGAGCAAGAATGCCTGCGGGATCAATCTGACCATTTCCTCTCGGTTCAAGTAAATTGAAATCTTCGGCAATAAGTCGACGTAGACGGCCAATGTTTCGAGCTACTGCAGCAGGAACAGGTGGAAGTTCACCCACCCATGTAGGTGCTTCTCCTTGCATTGAAACAGGAGCAACAAGAACTTCGCTTTGCTCTGGGTCAGCATCGACAATCGTCCATGTACGTCCTGCCATGACGAATTGACGGATGCGTCCATCTTCTTCCTCTCCGCTCCCATTGAGTTCAAGCACGAAGGATTCGTCCACATTTCCAATGGTTCGACGGGTTACTACATCTCGTACACGGTAGGATTGTTTGTCAGGTATCATCGAGAGGTGGCTTTCCACCCACTTACGGGTGCGACCTGCAGAGGAAAACCAGCCATTCTTGAAGCGCTTCGGCACCGGTAGTTTTCGAGATTTGTACTCAGTTGGAATTTCTTCATCTGGAACATCATATCGAGGTAATTCATCAGGCCAATCCTCTTCCTCAGGGACCAACCCTTTTGCTTCGAGATAGAGGCTTTTAGGCCAGCGATACCATGGGCGTTCGTTGACATCGATAGCATAGCGTAAGAGCCATCGATCAGAAAGCACTGCTAGCATCGTCTCTGTATCTTTTCGATTCCAATCCTCGAATTGCTCAGCATTGGCAAATGTTTCATGAACTTCATCGATCGGTACGACCTTGAAACTATGAGCCATGAGCATGATTTGGTTCGCAGCAATACTGTACGGTCGCTTCCTCCATTCAACATCCTCAATGTACCCCATGTGCGAGCGATGAGCAACGACAGCAGCTTCAGCAATACCATCTGTTTCCCAAGCGAGAAGATGCCCGCGACCAATCCCCCCAATTCTGTGATCAGCACGACCAACCCGCTGAAGCATTCTATCTACGGAACGTGGGCTCTCTAATTGGACGATTTTTTGAATCGAACCTACGTCGATTCCAAGTTCAAGACTTGACGTACAGATAAGGGCATGAAGCGACCCATTTCTGATATTTTCTTCCATCTCCTGGCGTGTTTCAGCTGCTAAGCTTCCATGATGGACGCCAATATTGAGTTGTGGAGCCATCGTTTGCAAACGCTGTGCCACCGTCTCTGCTGCATTTCGACTGTTCACGAAGACTAGGCAAGGTGGGTCTTTCCCAACGAGTTCAGCAAGAAGTCGAAACGTAGCATGTGCTCTTGGTGAGAGACGCATCTCAATGGCTCCGACTTCATCCTCAGGCAATGGAGGTGCAGTTTCGACAGAGAGGACTGTGGAGCGCTCAGCAGGGGCATTGATGGGTACACATGAATCAGAAGCCATCCATTCAGCAACTTGCTTTGGATTACCAACTGTTGCAGAAAGACCAATTCGTTGAAGTCGTTGTCCGCTCAAGGCTTCTAATCGCTCAAGGCCGAGACGTAGTTGCCATCCACGTTCGCCACCTGCTAAATCGTGTACTTCGTCTATAATGACTGCTTTAACGCTACTAAGCAAGCCTCGTAGTCGATGTCCAGTGAACATCAATTGGAAGGTTTCGGGAGTTGTAACCAAGAGATGTGGAGGTTTCCTAACTTGTCGGGCCCGTTCACTCGTGGTTGTATCACCATGTCGAAGTGCGAATCGTAATTCTAATACTTCACTCAATTCAGCAAGACGACGGTCCACGTCTCGATTAAGAGCACGCAGAGGCGTAATGTAGAGGATTGCGAGTGGATCCCACTCTTCGACTTTGCATCGATGAAGCAGCGGTAAAACTGCTGCGAGTGTTTTTCCAGAACCAGTTGGTGCAATGAGAAGTCTGTTCATCCCCTCAGAAAGATCCGGCAGAGCAGCCTCTTGAATAGGTGTTGGATTCCAACCTCGTTCTTCAATGAACGATTGCAATTGTGGGTGCAATTGGGAAAATACATTTGACATACTCTCCCCCTCCCCGTAGAGGGTGTTGATTGGGCTTCCTTCTTGAGGATTTGTAGTTGACTAGGGAACATCAGTCATCGTGATCGTCGTACTCATCGTCATCGTCGTAGTCATCGTCGTCATCTTCCCAGTCTTCTTCATCTTCTGCGAAAGCACCGTCACCTAGATCGACAGCAGTACGAGATGCAACTGTTGCAACAACAATTAGAATCAAGATGGTTGAGAAACCGAAAATCCAGGCAAGAGGTTGCTCACGTGGTGAGTCAAGCCAGCCTAGGTATTCTCCATATGCGATGTTAATATCATGCTCTGCAGTATTGTCGTTATCGTTTACTTCAACCAAGAGATTTCCGTAATCAACTTCAACTCGTACGCTATCTACATCTTCAACTTTCCAGTCAACAGTGATTGGAATTACTTCCCCTTCACCAATTCCGATGATGGTCTTGACATCAAATGGTGTCGTATCATCACCTGCAAAGAATGCAACCTTGAATTGAGAATCTGTCGGCCCTCCATTGTTAACAACGGTACCAGTAATCTCAACAGAAGAACCAGGAGAAACGTGATCATCAGACACTTCAATCGACTTAACTCTCAATTCAGGACCAACTGCTCCGAGTCGGACCCACTGGCGCTCAAAGTCTGTATCATCAAAGGCGAGTTCAGGAATTGGACTTGCTTCAGAGTTGGATACGAGCGGGAACTGATTTCCAGCAGCATCCCATCCAGTCATGTAGAATCCGACGAAATCACCTGCTTGTGGAGTAATTGTTCCACCAGCGGTAATGTCAACTTCACCCGTCCAATAAACGACTTGATCGACCTGTTGCATTCCGAGAACGGCACTTCCTGCACCGATAGTAACGGTTCGGGTCTGGTCACGCATGACCCAATGAATCATTTGTTCAGAACCAGTCAAATCCGCATCTTCAGAACCTTGGAATTCCACATAGATGGAAGAGAGGTCGTTTGTTGAGGAAACATCGATAACATTCAGTGGCGCCATTCGTCGAACGACACGAGGAGCTGCATCATCAACAACTACACGCAGGGTTGTTGAAACCAATGTTCCAGTCATGTCTTCTCCACGACCAGGAATGTTCGTAATTGAAATCAAACATGTACGACTAGGTGACGATTGTAACGTCTTAGCAGAATCAAGTGGTACTTCGATCAAGTATTCTCCATCGTCGGTTAGGGAGCCATCACTCCACAACTTTTCACCATCAAAGACTTCCACTAAAATACCAACATTTCGAGGTGCTGGTACGTTGCTTCCTTCGTATACTACACGTCCACTGAACGCTAATCTGTCGTCCTTACGAACACGAGTTCCATCAGCGACTTGTCCTGTTCTTGGTTCGCTTACATCCTCAACAGTGTAATCTGTTGGAGAGAGTGTGAAATCATTCTCAATCCTGAATGTATGTTCTAAAATCAGGATCCGATCATCCACAGCAGAGCCTCTTTCTTTGAAAACAAGAGCGAGATCACCCATTTCTTCATCAGGCCAATCCCACGCAAAGGTGAATTCAAAGGTTACAATAATCCAAGGAAGTCCTGATTCATTGGTTGTTTCATGCATCTTACTGTTCTGACTGAGATGGATGTACTGGCTTTCGCTCCAGAAGGTATCATTCAATCCTGAGTAGGAGATACGTTGTGCATCTCTGCTTGGGTTTGGTCCCTCGAAGTCAAAGACGAGTGAGATGTGTTCGAAATCGATTGCTGTGTTAGCATCAATAAAGCCGATTGTAATCGATTGTTCGATGCCTGCATACACTGCTTCGTCATCGTTATGTCCAACCCACTCAAGGCCAGTAAAGACAGCAGCTGAATCCTTTCGAGTCTGGAATGTTGCATCATCGAAGTTGAATCCTGATCCGGATTGAAGTTCGTAAACCACGCCTTCTGAATCGGATTGAGAATAGTAGATTGGATTACCAGCTTGGTCGCCACCTTCCCAGTAGTAGGAAACTCGGCCCATGTTTGGGTTTCGGGAATGATCGATTGTTGTGATGAACCATTTGTTGTTGTCCTCACTCATGTTTGTAACTTGCTTGCTTGCATATTCTTCATCATCGGCAATACCGTTTCTGTTGACGTCATGATCGGCTTCAACCCAATATTTGAGCGTTAATTCCATCGGAACCCCAACAGCGTCACGCACTAAGACGCTGACTTCTTGTTGGTTGACTCCTGCTTCGTATGAACCATCTGTGGGATACAATTTAACACGCTCAGGAGGTGTTGCATCAACCTTGTACGTTCTTGACCAATCTGAGTTTGGAGCCATCACGTGTGTCGGATTTCGCTCATTATAGGTCTGAACTTCATAGTTCAGTCCATCTGGAACATCGATTTCTGGAGTGGTAATGCTGATGAAGAAGGAACCGTTGTTGTTGGTTGTATCTCGAGCGGTTGATTCGACCCATCCGTTACGAGAAACGCGGACGTCAAAGGCGCTGTCCAAAGGAGCATCCTCGGAGTCCATGAACCACATAGCGCCTTGGAAATAGAGTGTTTCTCCAGCAGATACCCAAGCGTTGTCCGGGACATCGTCTCGGACAAGGTCTCCCTCATTGTCTCGAACCTTCATCCAACCAAGCCCAAAGGTACGATTTACAACGAGACCTTCATCACTAAACAAATCGAGAGGAGAGAACCCTGCGGAACCGCTATCATCAATACAGCCTGTCTTGAATCGAACACTGTTTTGGTCTGGGAATTCACTTGTGATTCTAAACAACCAATGAATTTCGAGAATGCTGTTGTTGAGCGTCGAATATGAGTTTCCATCCATGACTACATACCCTTCTGGATCGTTTGGTGATGGGAATATATCTCCATTCTGCCAGAACAGTGTTGGGTTCGCAGCAGATGAAGTCGTCATCAACGTGAGCGTTGCCTCTCGAATTGCCGTTGCGCTTTCGCCAACGATGTGGCGGGTAATGACTTCGTAAGGTTCACTGCGTTCGTGAAGAATTTCTCCTTCTGGTATGTTGATTTCAAGATTGACTGTTTGCATAATATAGGTCACGCTGAACGATGTCAGAGTCAGGATACCGCTGCTCTCGGAAGTCAAATCGATTGGTATGTCGACGAATCCTTGGCCAGTATTTGGAATACGGTCATTAAATGCCTTAACGATGATATTCGTTGCTCCCACTGCATTGATTGTTTTAGAGCCGACCAATGCCCCATTCTCTGTCCAACCAACGGATGGGTTTGATGGGGGATTGAAACCTGCTGGAGGTTCCCATGGGTCTGATATTATTGGTTCGTGAATTTCAAATCCTGGTCTGGTTGGGGCGTTACTGTGCAAAGCAACTTGTATGTCTTCGAGAACTGGCGTGTTTGCTGAATTCGAAGTTGAGAATGAAACCTTGAGACAAAGATATCCGTAACTTGGTGTTGTGAACGATTTCGTCAATCCAGATTGCCCGAACGTTGTCAAGCCGCTGCTGCATAGGCTCGAGGTACTGCCTCCAAGTTGCACGGTCATCGAGGTACCAGATGGAATTGTGGCATTGTAATGAATGGTTGATGCTACATAGGTTGGGAACGGGTTATTGTAATTTGATCGCACGTAGAAATTTCCACTCGTGTAGTAGTTCGTAGTGTATTGAACTGTAACCTGATCAAGAATAGGCGTAGCTGTTGAGGTTCCATTGAGCGTAGCCCTCCATGTGATTTTATTTCCAGCAGCAGAAAACGCTCTCGTATCACCAACAGATACTGATTTCCATGTGACACCATCATCGTTTGAAACGTCAATGTCAATGGATGTCCCTGTAGGGACGTAACCGATTGCGCTCAGCAATTTTATTTCGTCTACAGTTCGACTCGAAGTGGTAGTTTTGCCAAGAATCATCGTGCTGGTTGATGTCGGAGTCCTTTCGTCGAAGATGGCCCCGTCTCCCCACATGTGGATCTTTCGAGCGACGCTACCACAGTATGATGTGTAATGACAAGCGAATAAAATCTGTCCACTCTCATCATCTTGTGAGATTCCGTAATGGCCGCCATTTGGCATATCTTGAACTCCCATCTTCTCAAGACTAAATCCATTCATCGTGAAGTGGTGGTGTCGTGAACCTTGCGAATTGTATTCATTAAGAATAACACGAGGTAAATCAACGACAAGTCCAGAGTTTGGATTACCAGCGGTTGAAGTCGTTTTGTAGTTGTAATCTACTGCAGAACCCAGCGACCATGTGGAACTGATGGAAGAAGGATTAGAAGGATTCACCTCCATGAGATACCTATTGTAGGTTGGGTATGTGGAAGAATCGTAATAACTCACGAAGAGTTTTCCAGTATCTTCGTCGAAGTCGACACCTGTGAGGTATGTTGGATAATTGTAGTTGGTATAACTGGAACAGGACCATTGTGTCTTTGCGGCATTCAACGTCCACTTTGTCAAGTAGTAATAGGAATACGAAACAGTCCAGACGTTTCCGTTTGAATCAACGGTTGCGTCGTACCAATAACTCGAAACACTTGATGTGCAACTGGACGTGGAAATTGTTGCTGTACCGAGATATGCTCCCGTTGTAGCGTTGAATCGTTGAATTGATGGAGTCGTATACATCGATGTGCTGGTATATCGAGTCGAATGGATTTCATCGTCAGAGACTTTGACGACGATCCCTCTGTAATCCCAAGCTGCGGATGAAGAGACGGAGAGATCTGTAAACTGTTTCGAGATGCTGTTGTATCCTTGATCGCCAAGGGCAACGAATTGGCCTGTGGAATTGAGTGTGGCAGAATTTGCGCTTGAAAGATCATTTGAACTTCTGAATGTAACAGCGTTACTTGTTGGGTTTCCACGTAGCGCAATCTCATCGTTTGCAGTTTCGAGATTGGTTCGAGCACCGTAAGGGAAACCATTCGGTCCACCAGACCATTGACCACTTCCAGCGCTGCCGAAATCTTTGTTGTCGGTCATGTTCGACCAGGTGGTTGTACTGGCCTCACCAAGGAAATTAAATTGAGCCGATGTGACCTCCGCTCCATATGGGAATGTAATGACTCCCGCAGAGCCATTTCCTTGACCGTTAAACGTGTGCTCATACGACGTAGAACCACCTTTGAATTGGGTCTCAGTCGTTGCTGAGGAAGCCATTGGCGCCATTACAGAGAGCGTGAAAAGGAGAGTTAAAAACAGTGCTATTCGCATAATACAGACATCCCTTAAGCCAAACTATTCCTTTGCACCATATCAACACATCGGCGACAGGGCACCTAAACAATTCTCCGCAATGGTCATGAATCCTTCCACTCTTAGCCTAACAAGAGGGGAGACAATGGCTGGTTTATTTTCACGATGGTGGGCGACTCAACATGGGCGACAATACTTGATTTTAGCAACTGTTTTTGGTGCACTAACAGTTCTTTTCTTAGCAGGGATGAGTCAACTACTTTTCCTGCAAGAAATGGATCCCTATTCCGAATATACGGGTCTGGCAATCGGTATTCTAGTGCTGTCAACGCTTGGCCTAATTGTTATCACTCCAGAATTCCTCGTCTTCAAGGGTCATGCAAGCACACTTGATGAATTGTATGAGATTCAAAGTACTGCTGAATTGAAGCGACGACGTTCCGAGGGAGATCGCTCAGCAGGCGTGCTCGGAGCAGGCCACGAACAACGTTGGAACGCATTCCTTCAAGAACGAGGCCTACGACGCTGAGACAGGTGGAACGTTTGGAAGAAACCAGTTCGGTACAACTTCTTATCCGAGAAGTTCTGCTTGCTGGTGGCATGATCGTCATTCTCATCTTTGCTCTTTATGCGCATACAGGCTCAATGCCACCTCTCGTTGTTGTTGAATCATCAAGTATGATTCATGATAAAGAGGGGGAAGTTGGGAGCATCGATGCAGGAGACCTAGTTCTCGTTCATGATACTTCGATTGATTCCTTGGTTACCTTTGCTGAAGCAACAGACAAATCGCATCGCAGTTACGGATATGAATCACATGGTATGGAAGGCGACGTGGTCATCTACAAGAAAAATGGAGAAGCGACAACTCCTATCATTCATCGAGCAATACTACGTGTGATACCAAATGAAGCCATTCATGCATCAAATCAGAGCGAATGTGCGAGTGATGTTTCTTATGACTCAGAATGGATTGTCGACGGGGAAATAGGTGCTTGTGTTTCTACTTGGGACGTTCCTGGAACTAATCTGACCAATGTGACGTCGATTACTCTTGCATTTGATGGCCTACAATCAGGCTACTACGATTGTGATCGAATGGTTCATGCAGGCGTTGAAGAATATCTGATGATCTATGAATGGGTTCCTTCTCATTCTGGTCTGTTAACGCTTGGTGATGCAAATCGATGTTCAGTTGATCAGGGCGCAGCAGCAGTAAACGGGTCATCAGGACTTCGAACAAACGACGGTTCAACCCTCGGGCCTGTGCGTGATTCGTGGGTCGTTGGAAGAGCAGGTGGGGAAATTCCATGGCTTGGTTCGGTTAAACTGATGGTCAGCGGAACGGGACCCGGATTAGAATTTGTCCCATCATCATCATTACTCTATCTTTTCCTGTGCATTGGAGGAATATTACTCATGCCGGTCATCATCGAACCGATTGTTCGTAAGCTGTTCATGTCTTCACCGGAATACGTTCAAGCGAAACAAGAACAAGGATTACTCATTGCATTAGGAATAACTGAAGAAGAATAATTATTCTTCGCTATCACTTGGTTGTTTTTTAGATGACAGATGTCGTTCTGCTGAGTGGATACTCAGTTTTGTCAAGAGGAGAAGTTCTTGAGCATAATCAAGATTTGATTGTTCAAGATAGCGTTCAACACTGGCCTTAGAACGACGAATTGTTGCGAGACGTTGCTCAGAACTCTTTGGTCGAGTCTCTTCACCGCGTTGTTCCATGAGCCATTCCTCTAGGAGTGCCTGCCCCCATTCGGGTGCTCTGAAACGTGCCGACAAGGTGATTTCTGCATGTCGATGTCGAAATCGAACACTTGAATCTCTTGTTCTGGATGCTTGAATTGAACCGGGGTTCCATTGGTCAAACGGTATGTGAAGGTGACTCTTACATTGTAGATGGCCTGTTTGATCAATTGTTCCATCGATAATGAGCGCTCCTCGTTGCAATCGAACAAAGGCTTGAACGATGTTGTCTTCGATTAGCCATTCTGCAATCTGAATCGCTTGTTGACCCCACTTGTCATTTGTCCATGTTTCAATGGCGTTATGGTGGAGCATAACACGACCTTGTGGCACCCATTCATGAACCTTCACATTCAAGAGAAGGTGCATTGATTGAAATGGAGGCAGGGGTTGGGAATGTTGATGGCAGCGTCATGGGGTGCGGTTAGTTTTGATTGGCGCATCATCCCATTGCTCATTTTTGCTTGGTACCTTCTCTTGAAAAAATGGGAGCGAGATGGAAAACTTGACCAATGGAACGCAACAAGAGTGTTTGGTTTTGTACTCATGGTTCGAACCAAACGTGGTCTTGATTTACTCGAGAAGGTAGCGAAACCAAGAAAATTCTGGCGTTTCTATGGAGAAGTCTCTCTTTGGGTGTGTAATCTTGCTATGCTTGGGGTGGCGCTTCTTGTTGTTGTGGCGTTTATTAGTTCAATCTTCAATCCAATAGACACGCCACCTCCCACTGCAAGTGAATTGGTTGCCATACCTGGATTGAATCCAATGATTCCACTTTGGTGGGGATTGATCGGCTTCATTGTTGCACTTGTCATTCATGAATTTGGACATGGCCTGCTTGCTCGAAGCCATGGAATGAGAATTCGTTCCTTTGGCTTGCTCCAACTTGGTCCACTTCCACTTGGAGCATTTGCAGAACCACAAGCAGAAGAACTGTTCAAGGCTCCTCGAAAAGAGCGGCAACGAATGTTTGCGGCTGGTCCTGCTACCAATTTATTTGCAGCATTTGCAATACTTCTGCTTCTTGGTGGACTCGCAGCTCAATTTTCAACCAGTGATGAAACAATACATGTCCGGGGCATCATCAAAGACCAACCTGCAGACATTGCTGGGATGGAGCCTTGGGACATCATCACTACAATCAATGGAACTGAAGTCGTTGGCCTTAATGGATTTAGAACGGTCATGAACGAGCATAAGGCAGGGGAGAACATCACGCTTGGTGTTGTCCATAATGACGGCACAGCCGAGAACCTAACAATTACATTAGGCGACAAGTACGAGCACTATCTTTCCGAAGGCTATGCAAAATCTGATTTAGAACTTCTTGGAATTAAGCAGGGTGATGCGTTCCTAGGTGTGGAGGGCATGGCCCAAAATACAGCCGGAATCGATCGAATCGCAGGTCCACTGTCTCCAAATCAGGATTATTCACTGCTTCAGCGAACTCTCCTAACACCAGTTCACATCCTTCAGGTCATGATTTTACCGTTTGAGTCTCAAGGTGTAGCAATGGCACCTGCAGAGGAAACAATGCTTGAACCAGATGATGGATGGATAAGTAGCTTACTTGGAAAGGGAGGACTTCTGTTCCTTGTCAATCTGTTATTCTGGGTCATGTGGGTTAACATCCTTCTTGGATTTACCAACCTCATCCCAATGGTTCCGTTTGATGGTGGTCATATGTTCAAAGATATGGTTCATGCTGGATTAACTCGGTTTAGAGCAGTTGGTAGGAAACTCAAACTATGGAATTTCCATCCAATGTGGATTGATCATTGGTCAAGAAAAGCAAGCAGTATCTCATCATTATTTATTCTGTTTGCACTCTTGTTTACAATTTTCATTCCATATTTCTAGAATTCAACTCAGGCTGAGCGCCTTCGTAGCAACTCCTCAATAACCGATGGTTTGGTTACTTGTGGTTGTTCGAACTCGATTCGACCTTGAAGGAAGCCAAGGGTCGGTGACGATGCATCTTGTTGACAGACAATTTCAATGAATTCGTTGAGTGGCATTCCCTGTTCCCAATCAATGAATGCACGTCCATTTCTTGTCCTTGGCAATGATGGTATTCGTCGAGCGAGTACACCTAAACTTCCACGAAGTGTTGATGTTTCCACGCGGAAAATTCTCCATGAATCACCACGAACGCCCTTCAATCGATGAGCGTAGAGTGGCATAAGGCCACAACGATCGCCTTCGTAGACCAATGCATTGTATTGATCGAGTGTCCTACCACTAAGATACAATTTCCTCGGCTTCGTTGTTTTGACTTCTATTGGGAAACATATGTCCCCTCGAAGGACAAGAAGATCGCCACTGCCTTCAATCCCTGAACCAGCAGCTCGGACAACCAAAAAAGGGCGCTTCTGTACCATCCTCATACGCTCTTTTTCTTCAACAGAACATGATCGGATTACCGCCTCAACACCAGCAGGAATCCCTGCCAAAACGTGGCGTAGTTCTCGCTCATACTGGCTTGACATAGCCCTACATCAATGTCAGCCGCCTTTATTGACTTCGGTCATTTTACGACAAATGTCGAGTGATTTTTGTTTCTATTTTGCATCGGATAATTAAAGGACATTGAGAGAAACAACAAACTGTGCAGAAGATTGTTGTGAGGACTGAGAACTTTCAGTTAGCATATCGCGTGATGCATCTTCTACGAGAACGGAAGGTCAACGTTGAGCAACGCTCAATCGATGAAACTCTCCCACATCGAGATTCAATTTGGATTGGAACTCCCCAAGAAGTTGCATTTCGACAACATGAAGGCCGGCCTATTGCGGCTCAACTAGAATCAATCGACGAAATGATCGAAGAAGCAATCTTTGCTTTACGTAGTCCAAAACAAACACACCGCCTCATCATTGGAATCGATACAGGACCAAGACCAGGTTTAGCATGGCTTGCAGATGGAGTTTTAATTGATACAATTCAAACTGAATCAATCGATGAATGTCTAGTTCGAATCGACGCTTTACTGCAACACCAATCGTTTCAGCATCTTCTTTTCAAATTAGGAAACGGTTCACCTTCTCATCGAGATCGGCTCGTAAATGCCCTCCTTATCAAAAGTCATAGTGTTGAATTAGTCAAAGAAAACAAAACCTCTCGTGGACTTAACAGACAACAGCATGGCGTAGCAGCAGTCCGAATTGCTACATTATCTGGGCGACAAGTCCGGGAAATGACTGAGATTAATCCGAGCGAAGGCGAATTGAGAGATATTCAACGTATGAGTAGGAATAAGAGCAATGGGAGAATAACGATTCCAACAGAACTCGCTCGAAAAGTAGCGAAGGGTGAAGTGACAATTGAACAAGCGATTGAACAAATCATCTGATTCGAACACGGTATCGTTCACGCCCATTGGCGTAAAGAACAATACTTCCTGTAGAAGAAACAGCGATTGCAACTCCATCCGAGAGTTGAGAGATCGCTCGAGCAGCAAGGTGGCGACCACCTTCTCCTGACTTTGGTGAAAGGCCTGCAGGAACCTGAATGTAGCGGCCTGCATCGCTTGCAATGCCTTCCCGATTGAACAAAATCGCTCCATCAAGCCAAGCAAATTCAGCCATTGTCTCATGATTCTCTCGAATTCGAACATCTCGCTTGGAAACACTGTGTCCCTTGAATGGATTCAAAACCATCGAAGTAGAATGGCCTCGCATCTTCTGAATGTTCCCTATTGCAAATAGTGCTCCAACTGCAGAACCTTCTCGGCCTCGTGTTCCAACTGCACGGGATAGTTCGACCATACGCATCAATACGTCCAATTCAATGGATTGTTCCTCGGCGATGGATGCAAGCCTTCCGGCTCCCAGCATGGCTGAATCAACAACGAGAACGCCATCGATTGGTTCGGCCATTACAATGAGTAATCTTCCTCCCTTTGCGACCCATCGTTCACCCATCCCTTGCAAGACCATATCATACAGCTCATTGAGGACTGAGAGACCTTTTGAGGACAACCCTTCTTCGAGAACCTGCGCATCAATTTGATGTTCTATCAAAGCATCTCTTACTCGATTTAGACTCGTCATAACTCGTAAAGGCAAATTCTTTGGAAGCACAGGAACGATGGATCGAACTTTCCGACTATCATTTGAAACCATTAATACAGCATCAAATGCAAATTTGCTGGACTCTAAAGCAACGCTTACCATGCGAGGTAGGTCGCTCATCGCTTCATCCTCATTGGTTTGTTGTGTCAATACCCGGGAGGAGGTCGTTGATTT
>JABGWN010000094.1 GCA_018645535.1 Methanobacteriota archaeon | reverse complement strand
CGAATCTTAAAGAAACAGTGCTTAGGATCCGGACGGACTGTTCGAATTGTTCGTTGGTAAAACAAGAGGGCAAAGAAGGAACGGATGATGCTCTTCCCAGCTTTTTCGACATTACCATCATTATCGTTTGAGGATACACTTGGAGAGATTCCAATACTTCCACCAACAGATTCCTCTACGATTCCAACACCGGAATCAGTGAGAATTGTCAATGTAGCATATCCTGTGATTGTACCAGTTGGCGTTCTCTCAACTTGAACCTCAGAGATACGATCGAAGAGAATTCTACGATGTGCACGGCTTAGTAGGAATGCATGCTTGAAAATAACAGCGTTGCTTGTGATTGCATAATCAAAACTACGCTGGTAATAGAACACAAGTCCCCAGAAGGCGAGTGTCAAAGCGATTCCAGCAAACAAGAAATTGTATTCAAATCCAAGGAATGGCTCAACGTCTGTATCCGTGAACAAATCTCGAATTAAGGCGATGAGACCATCGATTTGAATAAGCACTGGTAGAAGTGTTGCGACGAGTAACCAAACAGTGACCCACTTGCCTGATGTGGATGAATTCAACATTCTATTGAACCAAGTAATAGTGGTCATGACAAGGACGAAACCAAAGGGTAATTTTGAACCGCCAAGCCCCATAAGCCAAACAATAGCTTTAGCCACGCCGCCGGACTCTTCGTTGACCAGCATGTCTGGCTTCCAAAATAGGAGATGGACAGCAAAAACGAGCAATCCAAGAAGATACATGTTGAGGAAACCAACACCACTCGGTTGCTTTGTGAGCAGCACTTCTTCTCCTTCAATCAACTTAAACCGGCTTTTCATGGCCTCTTGATTATCAGCCTTTGCTTTTTCATCAGAATCTGGTTGAACGGTTGGTTCTTCAGTTGCCTCTGTGTCTTCACTCATATCTATGCCTCAAAGTTCTCTTATCATACTGGGTCATAAGTCCTCCCCCGTTTTCCAGAGCGTTTTGGCTCAGTTTCATCAATGCAAGAAGCCCCAACTATGCTCCGCATTTCCTCTCAACCATTCATAATCTGACTTCGATCGAATTCCAAATTCATCTTCAATTCTTAATTCTTCAACCACAAGAGGGTATTCGTTGTAAGTGAGATGAGACCAAACACCTCCTCTCGTAGGTTGATGGAAATCCCAATGCGCTCGTTCCACTGCTTGTGCTGAAATATGAATAGAAGTTCTTCCATTCTTTAGGTGAACATCGAAATGAGGCAAGTTGTTTGACTGCATATCTTTCTTGACCGATACAATTTCAAAACGTTCACTTCGCTTGTTTTGAGCATCATGGAAGAGTCCTCCTTGACTCAACGCAATATGAGAGACATCTCTCTTTTTCCATGCTCTTGCATCTCTACTCAGCATCGTAAGCGATGCATGTGGAAGAAACCAATCGAGATAAGAACCATCCGAAAAATGAAGCATACCCCAATACCAAGGAACACTCGGGGCTTGTACGCATACCTTCTGAAAGTACGCAGTTCCGTTAACTGGTTCACCATCGATTACTCCGGATACTTTCGTGCCATGCAATCGTAAAATGTCATACCCCATGTTTCCTGCATAGGTGGCATTCGCTTGTCGAGCCGTTGACATGGCCGGATTCCATGGGGTCAAATTCAGTTGAACTGATTGTATTGGGCTGTTCTCAGACAGATTCAAATTCAGCCAGAATTTTGAAAGATCTTCGACCATTCCCATTGAGCAATCTGAATCTAGGAGAGGGACAACGGCTCCACCTCCTCGACTGGACTTTAATGAAGAAGGCCAAGATGGATGGTGGGCAGGAAGAACAATCATATCACAAACATGACTTATGATTTCATCATGCATTACCGAGCCATCAAACCACCATGCACAAACCATTCCATCAAGCCGAATACCACCTTGTTCATCAAAACCAGGTTTTCCTTTTGGATTCCAAGTTACATCATTGACTTGAACCATTTCGTTATCTTTTGTCGACCATAAAACCATGAGTTGCTTACCTGGTTCAGCGTTCTTAGGATCGTCAAGCATGACAAGCCACCACCACCAATCCCATGTGAGATGATTCAGAGGTGGACGCTGCTGAAGTGTCCACAAAGAAGAGAAATCCCCCTGAAATGAATCCATGCAATTCCCTCATTCGATTTCTTTGGATTTGAAGACAAGTTGTCCAATGAACCAAAAGAAAGCAGCTTGAGCGATTAGTACCATCATTGAAACTATGATTGTGGGATACGGGCCCATGCCTAATCCAAGGTCGCTCTGCGCCCATTCTAACGCTCCATGGCCAGGCAATGATTCAGTCTCAAAGGAAAAGAAAGAATTCCCATCGTTCGAGCCACCAGCCCATGATCCTGCTTGAGTAAACATGTCCATATCAGGCCAAACGAGTAACGCTCCAGAATCGATGATACTCATCGACCATCCTACAATTGACATTCGCAAAAAGGTAGATTCAGGGACACTCATCGAGAGGAGAGCCATTCCAAGTTCCCAAGCTGCAATTGGTAATGCCAGAATGATACCATATTTCCATAGTACTCCAAGGAATGAAAACAGCATACCGTACACGAGTGTTGCCAACAAGGCAGCAATAAGTACGCTAAACCACACGCCAAGATCTGAAAATCTGAAAAATTGATCGCCAGGCCCAAGTAAACCGGAGATGATTGCCATTAACAAACACATGACGAGCATGTATGGCCATACGATGCCAAGATATCCGAGCATTCGATAAAGGAAGATTTCTCCTCTTGCAATTGGTTTTGCAGTCATGTAATGCATCGTACCGGAGGTCATTTCATCTCGAATAAGTCCTGTTGCTAAGAACAATGGAATGAATATGCTCAGTAAAAAGACAAAACCAAGCTTCCCGATTGCTAAAACAAAAGCTCTGTGTTGTGCTTCTTTG
>JABGWN010000093.1 GCA_018645535.1 Methanobacteriota archaeon | reverse complement strand
CTTGCAACCCAACTCATGACGACTTGACCGACCTTTTCCCAGTTGATGTATTCTGTTTTGTGATCAACTTCCAGAACCAAACCTACTCCTATGATTCCTCCAATGATTGAATGAGTTGTCGATACAGGAAGTCCAAATCGAGTTGCGATCGTAAGCCAAGTTGCTGCAGCCATCATTGCGGCGATGAAACCAAATGCAATATCTTGTGAAATCTTCTGACTAACGCCGCCTTCTTGATCGAAATCAATGACGAGGATGCCTTTACGAACTGTATCTGTAACTGCATCACCTGCAAAGAAAGCACCAGCGAACTCAAAGATAGCTGCGATAATAACCGCTTGCTTGAGTGTCAAGGCACGAGATCCAACTGAGGTACCCATTGCATTGGCAACATCATTCGCACCGATATTCCAAGCCATGTAGGCACAAACAACTAACGCAAGGCAAATCACGACAATAGTGATGGGTTCCATGTATAGCCCTAGTCGAAATGGGTATATATTCAAAACTCCATATATTCTATATAGTTATATTGAGAGGATTCGCTGATAGCATGGCTTCTGGTCCCGGAGATACGTCAATTCGAAAAATCCAGTCCACTGGTGGAGGTACCTTTACCTTGAGCCTCCCCAAACAATGGGTCTTAAGTCAGCACCTGAGAACCAGTAATTCGATAAAGATTGATTGGAGGCCAAGCGGAGCACTACGTTTGACTCCGTTAGAACAAGAAAAGCAATCTGTTCGAACGATCAGTTTAGATCTAGGACATCTTCCTGATGACAGTCTCTTTGACCACCTTATGGGAGCCTACATTGCAGGTGCAGACGTTATACGAATTCGGCATAATTCGCAAGAGAAAAGGAAAATAAGTCAACAAGTCAGAAGATTTCTGCGAGCCACTCGAGGTTTTGAACTGTACGTTGAAGAGGATCAACTGTTCGAATTACATTGTCTTCTCAATACAGGTGACATGCCAATTATGTCAAGTCTTAATCGAATGTATCTCCAATTGTCAAGTTCAGTACGTGACATTTTGAGTGTGTTTGAGGGAGAGGATTCTACTTTCCTTGATGACCTCGAAGAACGAGAAAGTGAGGTTGATTCTCTTCTTCACTTAATCGAGCGTCAGGTACGATTGCTTATCGATAACTATTCGATTGCTACAAAACTGAACATGACGCGGATTCAATCGCTTGAATCCGGAAATCTCGCACGGTCACTTGAGAGAATGATGGATCACGCAGTATTGATTGGGAAAAACGTCCATGAGCACTCTTCTGCATTGGGACATAAAGAAAACAATTCATCGATTAGAAAATTAGGGGAATGGCAAAATGCCCTCAAGGAGTTAATGATCAATATCCGTATTCGAGATGCAAAGCGTATAGAGGAAGCTCGTACAGATTTGAAAAGGATTCAAAACGATTTGAAAGATCATGAAAGAAACCTCTTCCAGAGTGAAAAAAAGCATTCATGGATGCTTGTTGAGTTATCTGTTTCGGAATCAATACGAAGGTTATGTGCCTATGCTCGGGACTTCGGAGAGTCGTTGATCAACATGAATGCGTACAAGGGAATAAGGCAAGACATAAAAGGTGTTCTTGAATACAGTTAATGTATAAAATACACCTATGTGTTGGCTTTTTCACCTCTCCTTTGAATAGGTCGGGCGCCTACTTCTATACAGGGACAACAATGGATATTGAACTTGAGACCTACGTAGACCAAATAATGGATAGCCAACAGTATAGGAGTGGAATTTTTTCCAGTCTTATGGAACGATATGCTCGTGCAGTTGCATACTACAGAGCTCCAGTAGATACTCGCGGAATCCCTGCAGTAACGGAGGAATAAATAATGGATAAATACTTAGAAAGCTACATTGAGAATGCGATTGATAACCTCGAATACCGTAACGGGATTCGATTTCTTCCAGGTTGGATGAATAAGATCCTTTCCAGTATTCGTCGATCCTGAATCAACGGCAACTGTCTTGAATGATAGGGTTCATGTTGAGGCATGAGCAAGTGGGCGCCCCATCTTGTTGGCTTGGCCACGCCACTGTCAGCGATCATTTGTTTGATGGTTGGTGGCTGGTGGATGTTACTACCAATTATTCTTTTGTTAGGAATTTATCCGATTCTTGATTCTCTTGGTGGTTCAACCACTGTTCATGATGTCGAACAAGAAGGAAAGGGCCATGATTTTATTGTGCATCTCCACGGTATTTTCGTACCGCTCGTTGTATTGGCTTTGATGTTCAGAATTTGGGACGGCATTGGTTCTATTTCGATCGTTATTCCAATCCTTTCTGCTGGTCTCGCAACTGGAGCAGCTGGTGTTGTAGCTGCACATGAACTGGGTCATAGAAAGCCAAAATCGTTTAGTTGGTGGCTTGGTCGTCTTGATCTATTTTCTGTCCTTTATCTTCACTTTACAGTCGAACATAATCATACTCATCACAAGCACTGGGCAAGAGAAGTGGATCCAACAAGTTCTCCGTGGGGTAGAAGTATCTACGTACATTTCTTACGAACTGTTCCACTTCAATTGAGAAATGCCTTCAGAATACGTCCGAAAGATACCTCCATATCTGTGTTTTTGGAGATTACCCTGTTGATTGCTTTAGGAATTTGGGGCCTGGATTATGTCGTTGCTTTCATCGGCCAAGCAATCGTTGCAATCTATCTCCTAGAATTTGTGAATTACATCCAACATCATGGTTTACTTCGTGGAAAAGATGAACGTCCGAATGCAAGCCATGCTTGGGAAAGTCGCAGTCGTTGGTCAAGATATACACTGATGAGCTTGCCACTTCATGCGTCTCATCATCTACGTTCGAGTACACCTTATGAGAGGCTAAAGCCGCATGATGAATCGCCTCAGTTGCCTGGAGGCTATTATCAAATGTTCTGGATCTCATTGATTCCACCACTCTTTCATCGATTGATGAGAAAGCGTG
>JABGWN010000092.1 GCA_018645535.1 Methanobacteriota archaeon | reverse complement strand
TTCACGCAAGCATTAGCGAATAAAGAGCATGAAGGAACACTCATTCTCGCACCTATTTCGAACCTCAAGAGTCGGGATGATCTTTCTCAAGTTGCTGACTTCCTATTCGCTACAAAAGATACAGAAGTCGTTGTCGTGTATGGGATTCAACGAAACAAGGTATTGCTTTCTGCACGTAGCAGGAGAGAAAATATCCATCTAGGATTATCATTATCCAAACACTTCCCAGGCGGACAGGCAGGAGGTCACAAAGGACTTGCTGGAGGTCAGATTCTGTTTGAATCTCTTGGTTTTGAGGAGTTTGCTGATGTCGAATTGAAAGGTGAAGTCATACTCAAAACTATGGCTGAACATCTTCGAAGAATCTTCTCCCAGGAGGATTTGTCTTGACCTCTTCCACTCCGTACATCGATGTTTCGCCAACATTGAGATTACTGGGAACCGCTCACGTGGCTACTGCATCAGTTGAAGCTGTTAAATCGCAAATATCTGAATATCAACCAGAAGTGGTTGGCGTTGAATTATGTAAATCAAGACATGATGCTTTAGTTGAAGGGCGCCGACTCGACAAAGAAGGCTTGCTTAGGGTTATCAAAGAAGGGAAAGCCCCAATGGTTTTGATGCAAGCGATGTTGAGTGCAGAGCAAAGACGCATGGGTCTCAATGAAGGTCAAGAACCAGGTGCGGAACTTTTGGCAGCTGTTGAAACCGCAAGGGCTGCGAATCTTAAGGTCGCCCTTATTGACAGGGACATACAAGTTACGATGAAGCGTGCTTGGAAGAAAATGAAGTTGAGAGAGCGCTTCGGACTGTTGTTTTCTCTTTTTGGAGATGAAGAAGAACTCGAGGATGATGTCGATCTTGAAGAATTGCTCTCGGATTCAGACCTCCTCTCTTCAATGATGGACGAATTGAAAGAATTTTCACCAGGTGCAGGAGAAGTCCTCATCGATGAGAGAGATCGATACATTGCTGAAAAGATTATGCAATCGAAAACCGATGGAAAGATGTTGGTTGTCGTCGGTGCTGGACATTTGAAAGGGATTGCTCGTACTCTGGAAGAATATGTTCCCCTTAATGAGGCTGAAATGACTGAATTATCAACAGTTCCAAAAAGAGGTATTGTGGGCAAGATTCTTCCGTTTGCTATACCGCTTATCGTGATGGGCTTGGTTGGATTTTCACTATGGAATAACGATTCGATTGATATTGTTAAAATGCTGACGATATGGACATTATTCAATGCCGTATTTGCGGCAATTGGTTGTATTATCGCTCGAGGACACCCACTTGCAATACTTACTGCAGCATTGGCAAGTCCAATCACCTCTCTCAATCCGGCTTTAGCTGCTGGTTGGTTCGCAGGATACGTTCAACTCAAAATTGCTGAACCAACTGCTGAAGATCTTCAGAAATTTCTCAAAGGAACGTCGATTGGTGGGTTTTGGAGTAATCCTGCAGGCCGCGTCTTGTTAGTTACAGCATTGACGAATCTTGGGAGTATGCTCGGAGCTTGGTTTGCTGCTGCTGGATTTATTGGTGGCGGCGTAAACTAATTCATTTTCCGCATCACAGATAGTAAGTCAGTATGTGCTTGCACATCATGAACTCGAAGCCAATCGATGTTTTGTTGCTGTGCATAAGCAGCTACTCCTAGCGTTCCATACAAACGGTCTTTGGGATGTTCATGCCCGGTGATTTGACCGATCATCGACTTTCGAGATACGCCCCATAATATCGCAAGGTTATGTTCTCCACGAAGGGTTTCATGGGCCTTAAGCAACTTGATATTATGGTCAAGAGTTTTTCCAAAGCCTATTCCGGGGTCAAGGCAAATTCGTTCTGCTGGATGGCCAGCATCGATAAGTTCAGTGGCTTTTTGATGGAGTTCGCTACACACTTCTTCGATAACATTTGAGTACATCGGATTAGATTGCATCGTTTTTGGATCTCCAAGCATATGCATAATACAGACAGGGACTCCAGTATCGAGTACGAGATTCTTCATTGCATCATCTCTTAATCCAGACACATCATTGATCATCGATGCCCCTGCTTGAATTGCTTTTCTTGCTACCTCTACATTTCTTGTATCGATTGAAATGTTTGGATTGACAGCCTGTTCGCAAATTCCTTCAATAATTGGAATTACTCGCTCAATTTCTTCTCTTATGGTGACTGGTTCTGAACCTGGACGTGTGCTCTCGCCTCCAATGTCGATGATTTCTGAACCGTTTTGGATCATCATCAATCCATTCACAATTGCTTCTTCTACTGAGGATTGCCTCGATGGGCTATGAAATGAATCTGGGGTTGCATTAAGAATGCCCATTATTCCTGTATTCTGGTCTTCACGGCGGAGAGAAAAGGGTCGAGAGGTTTTGGCCATTAGGCATCCGATGACGGATGGATTCATAAGGGCTCATGCTAAAGGGAATTGCATGTCCGAGTTAGAAAACAACCTTTCTATGAGTGGGCATGAGGATGTTGGTGGCGAGTCCAACATAAGTGAAGCACATATTGAATTGGCTGAACGACTTGCACTACGAATGAATATTTTCGATAAACCCGCAATCTTCAATATGCTCTCGAGCAGAGCAAAATGGGGTGCTGGAATCATTACTGTTTCACTTCTCTTCTGGTGGCTACTCATCAGTTCCGGCTCGGACAATATGGACGTAGGAGTCTCTAAATTCCTTGGTCTTAATTTCAATGAAGTTGCTTTGCTGGTCATGGCTTTAGCCTTCCTTTATTCCGTATTTGGAGATTTTAGCCGAGAACTTGGTTCACTTGTACCATCAATCATTTC
>JABGWN010000091.1 GCA_018645535.1 Methanobacteriota archaeon | reverse complement strand
TAGCCAAGGGAAGATGATACGGTTAATTCAAACCGTAATTTTTCTGATCCCTTTCCAGACAACTTAGAGACAAGACTGTCTTGCCAGCTGAAAAATACAACATAAATTGTGTGAAAAATATTCACAGCCCTTTGGCTTTCCCAAGGTTGAGCAACAGGGCGAATACGTTCGTCGATACGGCTGGTTTGATCTCCAGAACCCAACATTCTCATCAATATTGAAAAATGATTGAACAAGGAATATTGAAGCAATGTAGCGAGAATTAAGATCGATGTCAAAACTATTTCCCAGTCTAAGACAACACCAAAAGCGTACATTACTGCAATGAGTCCGATCGTATCAGCGACAGTATCCCAGTATCTCCCGACATGTGATGGCCTTTCCCGAATGCGGGCGAGTTCACCATCGACAGCGTCTATAACACCCTTTATGACTAACAGAAAACAGCCTTCTAGCAGATAGTTTTCATGGATTAGCCATGCACAAAACAAAGAAAGCAGGAAGTGTATATTGGTAACTTGAATAACCGAGATTGGTTTCTTTTCAAGGAACCTTGCAGCGATTCGAGCAAAGGGACGACCCCATTCTGATAGATTAAAAACTTCGACAGTGCCGTATTTTTTCTTATTCCCAGAACGTATTTTATCCATCAACAAACACCTTACGGTCTATCGCAAATCGCACGATGTGATCGAATCGAGTGAAGCGTAAAGATTACTCTTCAAGCATACTTTCAATTTCTTTTGTTGCAAGAATTAATGTTGGAGCCCAAAGACCGACGAAGATTCCTAGGTCTTTATCATCACTTACAAAGTAGATGTAGAGAGATAGTATAACTGACAACATACTTGCTACGAATCCGATTCTTGATATTTTTTTACTCATTTTTTTTCACCTTAAACCTAATTTCGTTTATCTTCCCCTTTAAACTGATGTTTTAAAAAGAAACATTGGAAGTCAAATGAGGGGTGCTAACGCTTCTTCCATCGACCAGATTCAATCTGAGTATTCACCTCTATGCTACCTGAATAGACATAGGTCCACGCCCAATGCACGCCACCATTTGTTTGAATCGGAACAATCGTTCGCTCATACAGCGAGTTCTTACTTTCATAGCCGTAGAATCCTTCGATCGAATCCATACTGCTTAAACAGGATTCAATATCAGTCATTTTGATTAATTCCCCGTGAACAAGGCCTTCTCCAATCTTGACTCCTGGATAATATTCCAGATCGTAGAGTCTTCCTTGCATGCTACCATCTTCCATCGATTCAATGTATGGAGAAAGTTCCTCATGGCGTACCTCACCGCTCATCAGGGTCCCATACACAAACAGATGTTCGATTACAGGGAGTTCCCAATTACCATCCATTGAATAATTTAGACCAGAGTCTGGAAGGCTTCGACTGAGTAGTCCTTGTCGAATTAAGTGTTCATACTCAGCACTTGGTTCCGTGTAATGAGGTTTGATTTTGTCCTCACACACCACGTAGGTCAAAGCTGTGCAAATTTGTCCACTTTGTCTGACAATACGAACTTCCTTAGGCTCGTAGTAACCACCTCTTGTCCCTTCCTTCATGTTCATTGTTTCCCATGTATCCTCATCCAATTCGAATAGAGCTCCTGGAGTAGCATGGTAATGATTCAGAGGTACAATGTCCGCAGCCCCTCCTTTCCGCCCCGAGGAATGATAGTGAAATTTCAGGTTATGTCCAAGGACCCATGCAGGTTCAATCTCGATAAATCCGTCAGGACTTCGTCTGTTTCTTTCACAAAATCCTTTCCAGTCATTCCAATCTAAGTTTGACCCGTATCCAAAATACATCATCTCAATCCGCTCCGAATTGAGTATTTATTAATAGTTAATAAATCTACCAGTTGCACGGCTCGAGTACATCTTGACCTTGCATATACGGTTGAAGTGCTTCTGGTACTCTGACGCGACCATCTTCAAGTTGATTCTGCTCAATGATAGCAACAAGAGCCCTTGAAGTGGCTACTGCAGTGGAATTCAATGTGTGAACCATCGGTTGGTTTGGATGTCCAGGTGTTCCATATCGAATATCGAGACGGTTGGATTGGTAATCAGTACAGTTTGAACAGGAAACAATTTCCTTGAATGCTTTCGCCCCAGGAAGCCATGCTTCGAGATCGTATTTACGAGCAGCAACCGTCCCCATGTCTCCTGTACAGATGTTTACAACTTCATAGTGGAGTCCGAGTGCATCCCATAGATCCACACAGTTTTGAAGTAATTCTTCATGGAGTTCCCAAGATGTTTCAGGTGTTGTAAGTATGATTTGTTCAATTTTAGTAAACTGATGGACTCTCCAGATCCCTCTGTCCGATTGCCCATGAGCCCCTACTTCTCGACGGAAGCATGATGACACGCCGACCATCTTGATGGGTAATTGATCTTCTGGGATTGTCTCCCCCATGAACATAGCAGTAAGTGGATGTTCAGCTGTTGCAATCATGTAGTAGCCATCAGGTTCAATACCGTACATCACTGTCTCAAAGTCAGAAAGGTCTGTTACGCCCTCATATGCAGCACGATTCATCATAACTGGTGGTTGGACAAAGGTAAACCCGCGTTGTTGAATGAAATCTACGGAAAAAGCTTGCAGGGCCATTTCCATTCGAGCAAGATCTCCCTTAAGGAAAAAGAATCGACTTCCCGTAATCTTTGCAGCCCGTTCAAGGTCAACCCATTTGTTCTCTTCAATCAGTTCATTGTGAGTACGTGGTTCAAACGTATACGTTGGTTCGACACCATGCAAGGAATGTTTTGTATTTCCAGATTCATCTGCACCAGATGGCACTTCTGGATGAAGGAGATTGGGAATCCGCATGCGAATCGCATCTCGCTCTTCAAGAACGGCTGTGGTTTGTGCTTCCATTTCAGAAATCTGTGAGCCTAAATCTGCAACTTCTGCGAGAATACGTTGTGCTTCTGCTTCATCTCCAGACTTCTTAGCCGCTCCAATTCCACGAGCAGCCTCGTTCTTTTGACGCCTCAAATTAGATGTTTGGTGAAGAAGGTCTTTCCATTTCGCATCCAATGCAATTACATTGTCAATCTGGTCATGTGGAAGGCTGCGACGATCGAAATCAGCACGGATTCGGTCGGGTTCGTCTCTGAATACATGGATATCAAGCATCATTCATCACCTACAAACTAATATTGAATTGGAACATTGCCATTCCAATGGTCATCAATCCACCCAGAACATAACCAAGAATCGCTCCACCATTGAGGAGTGGAAGGCCTGCTTGTGCCTTACCTTGACCGACATACCACATGAGGATGGAATAACCAACAAGGCTGCCGACCAGTGTGGTGATGGCCATAATCCAGCCATCATCGCCACCGATGTATTGGAGCGTTGAAAGAACCAGCATACCAGGGAAGATAACATCGCCTAAGCCCATTAGCATAGCATCATTACTCTTCTTAATGACTCGTTCACGAGGTTGCATATTTGCTTGAGGTGATGTCCCAGAATCGTTCATGAGTACACTCGTTGGCGAATCGCCAGGATTAGAATCACCCAGAGGGGCACGTTCTGCTCTAAAGGAATAATCAGAACCTTGCGGTGCAACCAAGAGGATTGGAAGGTTGAGATTGATCATCGTATCCGCAAGATCGAGCATATGCTTTGATTTGTAGACAGCCCAAGCATCGTATATC
>JABGWN010000090.1 GCA_018645535.1 Methanobacteriota archaeon | reverse complement strand
GGCTGCTTCAATGACCGAGGTCAATTCACGTCGAGAAAGTGTCCGTGGAAGCTTCTTTCCAGTACGTGCTCGAACCAAATGGTCTGGCCAGCGATGTCCAAGCCACTTGATGATGTGTCGCGCAGCGGCTAAGCGAGCGTTATAGGTCGATGGACTGAGTTCACTCATCGAATGTGTCCATCGATCGATTCGTCCACTGTGTGGTTCCAATCTGTTTGCAAGTGTTCGAACCGTCATCGATTCAAGTCCATTTGCACTAAGGATATCTTCACCTGGAAGAGGGGTTTCCACAAGGGCTCGTAGTCCATTGAGGTAGGTCTTTCGCGTGTTCTCTGATTTGTTCTCAGTACGCAATTGTTGATCGTAACAATCCAACCAAGGTAGATTCTGAATGTGTGCTAAACGCGGAGGAAGCGTAACTTCGTCATCCGATAGACGTAGCTGGCTCGGTCGTTGAGCCTTCGGCTGTGTGTGTTTCCTCTCAGTGTTCATTGGCGTCACCGCCTTCCTCGCCGAAGCGAAGTGTGCATCCCGTGCTCTTGCGAGCAAACTGCAGTAGACGGTCCTCCATATCAAACTGTTGTGTGAAGTTCAGAACGAACCCGCTTGAATAAATCACGAATGTAACCGAGTCATTCAGAAGGGAGAAACGCCAATCGGATCCTTACGACGTGGCCTAAAGAACAGAAGCGCAATTAGGAGAATTCCACCAACTCCTATGGAGGCATAGAGTGCGTAATTCATTATGTCAAAAGAATCAGATCCTGATTGTGTCAAATCGGTCTTATTCTCGTCTGTCGTAATGGTTTCATTGTTTTCCTGTTCGGGACACGAACAATCGACTGGATCACGACTTGTTCCATCCCAACACATGTCTCCTGTACACAGTTCAGTAAGGTTTGATTCAGGGCTGGTCGTGTTCGTCTCAGGGTCTGTTGTGTTGGTTTCAGGTTCCGTTGTATTTTCTTCTCCCGAGGTATTGGATAACAGCAAGTGCAATGTTGCTTCTCTCTTGATGTTGTAATCTAAGAGCGTGCGATTAAGTTCCAACTGCTTTCCAGCGAATAACAAATGATACTGTTCTGTTGGAAAACCATACGAATCCGATAGGTCAATGGTAATGTTCTCGATTGTATCGTATGGTTTCACATCGAGAATTATTGTTGTCCCAGTTAACGTTTTTATGAAAATAGGCATGGAGTCGCTTATTCCTAACGTAAGCAATTGTTCCGACAATCCATAACTCTTGGATAAACTCAAACCAATTGGACCGGTTGAATTTACCAGCCTTGCCTCCCATTCTCCTTCAAGGAACATAGGGTCTTCAAGGAAAAATCCAAGCCCAGTAGTGATCCATCCCGGTTGAGCAATCCGTAGTCTAAGGCCTATTGAGCCATAGATTTCCATGTCCGATGAAAGGTCTGAATACGAGAAATACTGCAATACGTCTGGATGCGAATGGGTAATTCCGGTCTCAGGAAGTAGCTGTGGGGTTACGGAATCGGCATCAAGGTACATTTCGATAATCTGGCCATTATTCTGAAGTTCAATTTGCAAATCAATATCGACAAAAAGATTGTAATCAACAGCAATACTTAGAGCAAGTAGTGGAACCTGAGCGCCGGGTACATTGTTCACAATCTTGTTGATATATTCCATTAAATCGAGGGCTGGTATTTCTATATTGATTGAGGAATTGCTCATCCCTGATGATCCTTGGACTGTATCCACTACAGCCATCTCGCCCCAGTAATACACTCGATCAAATAAGCCAACTGGGAACCATGATTGACCTTCATAAATTTCTGCTGAGGATGGCATAGGCATGTCGTAAACTGTTACATTGTTTGTATCAAGATCACGAATGAAGAGTGCGAGGTTCATCTTCATTGCAGTTTCAGTGTGTACGGATTGATTTGTCTTTGAAAACGTCGTTTGACTGTTCGTATTGGTGAATATAAGGTCGTATTGAATCGTCTGAGTCACCATGGATTCTACATTTATTCCAATGCCAATACCAGTTCCAATAAACCCAAATTCAGTCCATGAAGGTGCAATCGATGTTTCTTGCATGTTTATATTTTCAATGGTGATTCGAGCGGTAGTGTCTTGAGGTAAAACCATATTTGGGTTCGAATTAAAATTATCTAAGGAAAGAGGGATCACCTCAAGTTGCTGAGTGATGGTCGAAGAAGCGCCATAGATGTCGATTGTGGTAAAATCAAGTTGATACGTTCCGTTATCGAACTGAGCCTCAAAAATTGCTTCTGTTGAAAGAACAAGATTGTTCATTTCCCATGAGTATGTCAACTGATCGTTATCTCTATCAAAGGAAGTAGAGGCATCGAAAAGGATTGGAATACCTTCAATAAAATCCCCATTTATTCCTCCATCAATGTTCATCGATGCGATCGGTGCTTGATTTGTAACTTCAAAAGTAGAATTTGAAAGTAAAGTACAGTTGATATCACAAGATTCTACTTCAAGTCTGTATGTCGTCGATGATAGAAGACCATCATCTTCAGTAATGCTTGCACTCCAACCCTCTTGTGGGGGCATGAGTATTCCTCCTTCGGTTGTTCCTGAATCAATAAGCGTCCAACTTAAATCAGATTCCTGCTGGTATAATTCGTAGTCCTCGGTTTTCACATCAGATTCAAGAACTGCAATCGAAAGAAACACGCTCGCCACATCAATTTCGCTATTTGATGGTGGATTCTTTCTGTAATCGGTATAATCGGCAACTAAGAACAAGGTTGGCGACCATGTAATCGTCTGCATCGAGTCATGAGTTGTTGTTGGTTTTGCATCCATCAAACCAATCCTTTCAGGTGTGATTTCAAAAGCAATGGAGCACACAAGGCAGTCTTCTTCCGCAAGAAGTTCATCTGGAGTACTTCCAGTTCCTTCGATGACACCAAGCCGATATTCTTCAAACTCAGCTGTATTAAACAAAAGGATGTCAAGATCGTTTGGAGAATCTGTGCGAACAGCCTGCATACGGATTTCGTCTCCGATTTTCAGATTAGGGAAACTGACCCAATGGAAGTCATCCTCGATGACATCGACCCATGTTCCTACGGAAACAGAAAGATTGTATTCGACTGTATCGGAATAGTCTGTGTAAACTCGAACAAGGTATTGTGCTTCCTCAGTGGCATTGAACCATGCACGTACACTGTAATCTTGCAATCCGCCAGCACTTCCACCCCGATATTGGTAAGCGAATGTTTCAGGTGCTCCATTCACCATCTTAAACAATTCAAAATCAAGATATGTCCACCAAGAGAGCTCTTCAGCAACGACTGCAATGCTTTCATTCTCATTTGCGGTAAAGATAAACCAATCATCTCCATCAACGATGTAATCATCACAATTTGTTATGCATACCTGATCTTCTGGTAAGAACGTTCCAGTTGAAATTTCAGTTGCTGATTCCCAATGGTTGTTGTGTTCATCAATTCGAGTGATGGCATAACTACTACCATCATCGCCCCATCCTGCCTCTGTGGTTATTTCAATCAGGAAATCCTGCGAAGTTGCATTTGAATTGTTCATGAAGAAACTGTTGTTTTCGTTGGCATCCACTTCAAATTGTTCAACCTGAACTTGTGGATTTGTGCTAAAGAATGTAATGATCATTGTGACTGCGGAATAATCATCAAGATTCTCGATAAATACCTGGCTTGTTGAATATGCATCGAGTGTAACGCGATACCAATCAAATTCGTCCACTATTTCGTCACCACAGTCTGGAGAACAAATCCATCCCGTTGTATTGCTCGCCAAAACGTTTGCAGTTGAGACATCGTCATCTGCATGTATCGCCGGAGTAAACAAACTTGCCACACTTGAAAGAATGAGGAGTGAGACCAAGAAAACCGGTTTGCGCATAATTTGTGTAGATGGAATGAGGAGTTAAATCCATTCCCAGAAATCAAGCATTACTCTCTTCGCCAGCAGGGGCGTCAGTAGTGCTTCGTGGGCTGTTTGACATGGCTTTACGAAGGGTTGCTCGTAGAGAGTCAAGTTCTCCATAACAAATCAGAACATCATCGAAACGAAGTTGAATTGAAGATTCTGGATTCCACATCAAACGATCGCCTCGACTGAGTGCAAACACTGGCGTATTGGAACTTCCATGGAACACTTCACCAATCGACATACCAATCAAATTCGGATGTTGAAGCAGTTGAATTGAGAGAACACCTTGTCCTGGAATTGTTCTCAGCAATTGGTCGAGTCCGACTTCACTGAAGTCAGTATCACTGATGACGAAATCAACGATTGCACCTGCAACATTGACGCCACTTGCTTTCTCGATACCTTCCAGTCCCGGACTTGAATTGACTTCGAGAACGAGCGGACCATCGTCGGATTCGAGCAGATCAACACCTGCGATGCGAAGACCGAGAATACGTGCTGCTCTGCATGCAACCTCTTCGTAAGCAGGGTCGAGTTCAACAGGTTCAACCGTTCCATTGAGATGGAAATTGCTTCTGAATTCACG
>JABGWN010000089.1 GCA_018645535.1 Methanobacteriota archaeon | reverse complement strand
ATTTCCATTACTATTGAGACATTATCAGAGATTGTTGCTAATGCATCACCTACTTTTCTTCTAGTTTGTCCAACTGCCTCCTCGCCTTTTTCCTCGAAACTGTCTGGAAACTTTTGCCAATCATTTAGATGAGCAACAACCTCACTTTCAAAGACGCCACCTTTCTTGGTTCCCACAGCAGCTTCCTCTGCTACAGCACTTGCAATATTCAATTCCTCTCGTATTTTTATGAATTCGTCTTTTAGTGTTTCTTGAAGAGTTTCAACTAATTCTGTTACTGCTTCGGTGTGTTCTTCTTGGCTCTCCGATTGCATCTTGAGGAATCTGGCAACAGGAGATGATGGATTTAGAGGATCCATCGCCTTTCTGAATGGAGAATCAGATTGACTAAACAAGTTATTCACTGATTGGCTTAATTCTGATTGATCTCCGATTAGACGACCAGATAGATCCTTGCTAATTCTCCTAAAAGTGTCTGAAACTATGGTGGTATCGGCATTGATATTTGCTTGATTCATCGCACGAAGTCCAACTTCAAGACTCGCAAGTAAATATTGTTCAATATTGTTGTTATCTATGTTGTCAGGTACTAAATCGAACATCGAATCTGGTACATTCAAAACTCGCGGCATGACATCACGTAGAATCCACTTCATATTAACCCTTTAATCGTGACAATTTTCTCAACAACCCTCTGTACACCCTCTGTATCGATGGGTGTACGAAGGGTACCCATGCGCCCAACTTTGTTAAAATAGGAAATGGATTTCCCAATTCAAATAAATTCTTTATTCCTATGATTATTTATTGAATCGAGGAATAAGGGCGGGAGTCTCGTTCCTGTATTTTTGATATTCCGGATTATCTCCCCACTTTTCTAAACCTCGTTTATCGAGTATGGGAATTCCACTAATTTTCGTTAAGAGAATAAAGATGAATATGGGTGAAATCCAAGCAACTCTTTCTAGACCTGTAAAGCAAGAAATTCCAAAGAAGGCAATTCCTGTCCATAGAAGAATCTCTCCTAAATAGTTAGGATGCCTAGAATGGGACCACAAACCACTGTCAATCCATTTGCCCTGATTATTAGATTCTGTGTTGAATACTGTTTTCTGGCGGTCTGCTATAACTTCAATACCAAATCCTAGTATCCATATTGATAATCCTATACCGTCCCAAATTCCTAGTTCTGGTGCTGAATCTGCTTGACTATTAATTACAATAACGACTATCATTGTTAAAAACACCCACAGGCCTTGAATGGTCCATGGTATGAGAAATCGGATAGGCGATGTTTTGAGTTTATCGAAGCGTCCATCCTTCCCAGTTCTATGAATGCGAAGATAAAGAAAACCTGATAATCGTAATGACCAGATTACAACAAGTAAACTGACTATTAATTCTCTCATACTTGGAGATTCAGACTGTGAACCTGCCCAAAGGCTGAAACCTATGACTATCAAATACGTTAAGCCACCCGTCAAATCATAGAAGCGTTCAGTTTTCCAAATAGACGCAGGTATCCATGCGACCCATTGTATACCGATACAAATAACTGCACAATACAGTGCTGCAGAGTATCCATTCAAAACGACTGAATTTTTCCCAACTGCACCTACAACCAGAAAGGTAATGATAAACACGGAAACTACAACGATTGATGTTAATCGTAAATCTTGACGAGTAGAGTCCATTGCTATCGCCTATTCTAGCATCATCATCTTGTTAATAATTCTGCTAGGATAGCCTCTGTGGCTTCACTCGCTTCGTCGAATGAATGCAGCTCCAAGAAGCGCGAGCATTCCAACAAGCCCTGTGAATCCCGGAGCGTTATGCACTGGGTACTCATCACTGTAGGCATCTGCCGAAACGGAGTACAAACGAACGGTATCCCATTCTTCTGAAGTCTCCCCAATGTGAACCATGTCACCAACGGAAATAGTTCCAGAACTATCAGCATCATGGAACATTATGTTAGAATCCATTCCAGCATCATTAATTGCGATTGACATGACTGTTTCACAGGTTCTTGTTAACTCGCCAGTATCCGAATAATCTTCTTCACAGGATGCAAGTTCAATCTTGTAGTCAGACATATCTCCTTCAAAGTAGAAGTCCTCGCCAGTGGTGATATACATAACAATTTCATCATGTGAGTTTCCTGGGTTTGATTCATCATGACCATCGTCATCATTTCCATGTCCATTATTTCCGTCATCAGAATCATCTGTAGCGTACTCATCTTCGCCACCATCACAGTCTTCTTCACCATCGTTGACGTAACTCATTGGAATCGTAGAACCATCATCACAAACGAACTCTTCTTCGCCATTGTTGTCGCTATCATCTTGACCACTGTCTTCTTCAGTCCACATGAGGCCGGCAGCTTCACAATCGGCTTCGGAATTGATACTCATGTCGATTTCATGAGTGTCCATATTGTAGCAGACCATCATGGGTTCTCCGTTAGTCATTGTTGCAAAGGTTGCGAATTCATCAGAATCGAGCATACCGTCTTCATTTGCATCAACCATGTCAAACATTTCTTGTAATCCCTCAAAGGAATCTGAATCATATCCGTCGTTTGTAAGATCCATACTAACACATGCATCAAGTTCTTCGAAATCGACCATTCCATCAGTATTAGAATCACATTCTGACATTTCTCTAAGGAAGGTCCACATCTCGTAGTCTTCATTACCACTCATATCTACATCATCCTCAAGAGTGGAGACTTCGGCGATAAAGTACTCGAGTTCCTCGATTGAGAGCAAGCCGTCCATATCGCTATCACTATCGTTGAATATAGCGCTAAGACTCTCTTCATCTTCTGCTGCGCCACCATCTGCCATCCAAGAATCCCAGAATTCACT
>JABGWN010000088.1 GCA_018645535.1 Methanobacteriota archaeon | reverse complement strand
CGTTTGAACTCGACATGTCTCGATCTACGCCCCAGCGGCCGAAGAATCTACCATCGATATCGCCAGTCATCACAACTCGGTCATATGCACAATGGCTGTTTGAAGAATATGCTGTGTCCGCAGTATCGGGTACGACCCACAGATATTGTGGTTGACGAAGTGAAAGTTGATTCAATTCATATGTGGATGCATAACTGCAATCAGCATTGAAATCACCGAGTAAAATGACATTCTCTTCTGTACGATTTTCCAAATATGTTTCAACAACATCATGCAACGCTGAGGTTTCATTCACTGCTTCAGAAGGTTTGGTATGGACTGTAATGAACGTCATATTTTCAGTGATAGAATTATTTAGATTCATCATTCCAAAGTTTGCAATGAATGGTTCACGCTGAAATGCATCATCCTGAGAATCATTATGCAACCATGATTCATTCGGAATAAAGACTGATTCTTTGTAATAGAATGCATATTGTTCTTGACTTCCACTATCATCTTCCTGAAGTCCAGATCGTTCACTAAGGACCATGGCATATGTCTCATTTCCATATTGATTGATGGCATCAAGGAAATCATAGGGGACTGTTGAATCAATGTCTTTGATCTCTTGGACAACAACCATGTCGTATCGATGAACGATTTCTACTAATTCAGCCACGACCTCGGCCTTACCCATCTTTGTCTCGCCGAATACTTTGATGTTGAACGTGGCAATGCGAGCGACATCTTCGCGAGATAATGATTCAGCCCGTGCATCAGCCCCAGTGTCTTCTTCATCGGATTCAATTTCGACAACAACAGTTCGCCACAGAGGACTATCGTCTTGCTGGACCAATAACTGAATAGTGATCGGAAAAAGCAACAAAAGGGATACGAGCATAACCCCTTGAAGTGCTCCGTCAAAACGACCCATGGTGTGTTGTGAGAACTCTACATTATCAATATACAGCCCTGTCTCAGCAGAATCCATAGGTTCTTGACGCGGTTGATTGTGGCCACCTCATGGCAGAAGAGATTACTCCCGAACAAGCACAAGAAATTGTTTCAATGCTGACCCAGGGTGGAGCAATGGAATCAATCAACACCTCCCTCGCTCTTGGGATTCTTCCTCTGGTTGAATCGATAGGAGATTACGATTTACTCCAGAGATTAGTTGAACATGCTGGCGTTGTTGCTAAAGATGATATTGAGAAAGGATGGGCGCATTTTGAGATGTTGAAACGAAATCAAGGTTCCATCGATGATGTTGCAGAACTTGCTTTCAAAGCGGAATCGATAGAAAATGGTGAGGCGCTTGCTGCTGGAGTCCTTCATTACCATGCCCTCATGCTTCTTTCCATAGATGAAATTGATGGCGCTCAAGCCTCCGTACGCCGCTCACTCACATTAAGAGAAAAGATAGAGGATAAGGAAGGACTCATATTTGGATTGGCTGTACTTTCTCGTTGTGCTCGGGCGAATGAGGATTGGGAAACAGCAATCATTCATGATACTCGAAGACTTGAACTAGCCGTCAATAAACAAAACGACATCCTCCAAATGGAAGCGATGGCTGATGTTGCTCATGCGCAAGCAAGCCTTGGTGAACTTGCAACAGCCTCTGAAATGTATCAAGATAGTCTCGATATTGCGAAATTGATGGAACATCCGGGGGGGCATCTTGTTGCGAGTTGGGGTTTGGCAGATCTTGCTGAAATTGAGACTCGCTTTGATGATGCACTGCTCCTTCTTTCTGATACAATGCACTTGTTTATGCAACTTGGAATCGCCACTCCACCTCTCTTGAAAAAGCGACTACACGCGTTGACCACTCTTGAGAAATAGGTCAAACGAGCGTCGAACGGGTTATGTCCTTTCATTTCATGGCAAGAACAGGCGAGACGTATGGAGCACGATATTTTCTTCTCCATCAGCCAAACTCCAGACCATGAGGGACATATCCCCTCAGAGCGAACCATGTTCAAGAATTACTTCCAGCAACTCACCCTCGCAGACGAACTTGGATTTGGCGTCGGCTGGATTGCCCAATCTCATCTTTCAACTGAAACTCAGAAATCAAACAGCAGACCTGTTGTTCCACATTGGAAAGGAGAGGTCGGTCTCTGTACAGATTTTCCACAACTTGCTATGGAATCGTTCCGACAGACAAGCCGAATTGAAATCGGAAGTGCAGTTGTGTCTATCCTCGCATCAGGTGGGCCTATTGCTCAAGCAGAACGTATCGCAAATACATTGCAACTTCTTGCTGTCAAAGGTGACGAGAGGAAACTGCATGTTGGTTTCTCCGCAGGACGGTTTGAATTCATGGCCCGGCCATATGGAATCGTTCCAAGAACTCCAACTGAAGAAGCTGCTTGGCCTGCTCTTCGTGGACAGATTTTCCTCGAAGCAAGTGAAATATTCTTGAGGTTACTCAGGGGCGATGTCGTTCACTCTGATGAGATTCGCCCAACAATACTCACGCGTGACAACTTCCGTAGTGATGATGACTGGGAAAATGTGCAAAATGCACATGGTTCGAAAGATGATTCAATAACGATTGATCGAAGATATGTATTCGAAGACATTCGAATTGTTCCGAACAAATTTGATCGGAATCAATTGGTCTTAGTCGCAGGTACTCATGACCCTAAAGCCCAAATTTTTGTCAATAAATATCTACCAGTCCGCGTGTTTAATCTCTCCATTACACAACCTGAAGTCATTGATGCAACACACGAGCGTATGCGTCAATGCTTCCATTCCGATGGTGGTGAATGGAAGCGTTCTGATATGCCGAGAACCACTTTCGTATTCGTTAATGATGAGGATGGATTGACTTCTGAAGAACAACGAACAGCAGCTCAGAGTGAAGCAGATCTATCTCTAAGCGCTTATTGGAATGCCCTTGAAGGAACAATTGATCCTACAAAGGTGCAAAATGCTGCTCAAAATGCACTCATCGGAAACGTCGAAGATGTTGCTCAACAATTGGTCGAACGTTTCCACCCACAAGATCGAGTTATGGCATGGTTTGATTTCTTCAATCACGATAGCGATCGTGTTTGCCGCAACATGCGTGCATACATGGAAAAGGTAGTTCCTCGAGTTGAAGAACTTCTTAAGGATGGATGAATATGGGCATTCAACATCATTCACACTCTGCAGTGAAGCCAGGTCAACCAGGCAGCGGATTGTTTCCAAATTCTCCACTCGGAGAACAAGTGGATGGAATTCCAACTGGGAGAGATGTCGATTGGGAACCCTTGGTTGACTATCGTAGAAATGGTGTTTCTGAAACCACGATTCATGGAGCAGTCGCCTGGGCACATGGAGATGAAGTCATCCATTCCTTTGGAGGGAATGTTCTTTGTTACGGGCGCTCGATGATGAAACCATTCATGCTCAAAGCCTTCGTAGAGGAACTCCAGCCTTTCTCTTGGGAACAAAAAGCGATAGCCGTAGCGAGCCACAATGGCGATACTGAACACGTAGCGGCAGCACAATCCCTTCTTTCAGAATCAGAATGGCCACTTATGTTGACGCCATTAGACGTTCCTTTGATTCAATTTGGTCGCCAAGTACGTCGGCCTCGACGCTGGTATCATACCTGCTCTGGAGAGCATGCTGCGATTCTTCGAGGGTGTCGAGAAAAGGGATGGAACCGTGCAGGATATACACTTCCGAACCATCCTGTTTTTGAAGCCTATATGGAACAAATCCGTCGATTTCTTGGTAAAGATTGGACGCCTTTACGTATCGCTAAGGATGGCTGTGGTTTGCCGACCGTTTCCAACACCGTTGCTGAATTAGCCCAGATTTACGCTGGTCTTGTTCGAGATAAAGATTCAGATTGGATTTGGGAAGCCATGGTGCGTCATCCCGATCTTGTAGGGGGATTCAATCGCCTTGATTCAACAATTCTCAAAGCAGGAGCAGGT
>JABGWN010000087.1 GCA_018645535.1 Methanobacteriota archaeon | reverse complement strand
GAGATGAGCACAGTTTGAACTCGATTCAGAGCAACTTGGCATCTCTTCAATGGCTTCGTCAGGGGCTGCTGCAAGAATCCAAGCTTGGACTAAAAGCCAAGGTGAAAGGAGAAGAAGTACTCCTATCAACGCCTTTGTGGATGTACTCATCAAGAGTCCTCTATGGAATCCCGTTTGAACTCCATCCTCTTAACAAGTAGTATTCATTCAAACATGCTTCCTCATCACTTTCATCAACAAAAGAAACCATTCCAGCAGCGATACCAGCAGGTATTGGCTCGTTACGAAGTCGCCATGAAAGAAGGTCAGCATCACGCGGTTTAACGCCGATACGGTTCCAATGTTGAACGTTCCAAGTTCGAGCTAAATTCCATTGATTCGATGCTCTTTGCATCAAATCACTCCATGTTGCAGAATCACCTGTAATTGCATTCCAGGCATCGAGCATTACAGAATCAGGGGTTGCTCCTTTTGCAAAGGCACACAAAATCATAGAGTCTCGAATAACAATGCTATTTTGACTTTCAATCAGTTCACCCATAAGATCTAACGCAGATTCGTTTGGAAGACCTGTCGGTTCTTTGTATCCTGCTCGCATGTGAGATGCACCGACATTTGCAGTCATGTATGCCATAGCATTCCCTCGCTTTCCACGAGGGTCCCATGCAGGCAAGTCAAGACCTTTGCAATGAGCAGTTAGTCGAGTTGCTGGATGGCCTGTTTTCTTTTCAACAAAAGAAGAAAAAGCAACCGCACCACCTGCAAGAACGGAGAACAAATCTCCGTCACCAGGCTGTGAGTGTGCTAGCATAGCAAGAGCGAGTGGGGGCAATTCAGGTATTCCAAATTGCCATGGGACAACATCTCCTTGCTTGTATCGGCCAAAATCAAACGGTGCATGAAAATGGTCTGACCAATCTTCAGGAAGCCAATTGTGCTCAACTAATTCACATACAATTGAGAGGGCTGCTCCAGCAGAAATAGTGTCAATTCCCAATCGATTACACGCATCATTCCCGTCCATGACATCAAGTGAACTTGTAATGCCAAGATTCGATCCAAGCATTGCAAGTGTTTCGTATTCAGGACGATCAACACGATCAAGATGAATTGGTCGCTTTCGTACTTTCACTCCATCGATTGTTGGACGATCAGCAGCCTCACAGGCAATTGGACATGGCGCACAGCAAGCTGATTGTTTTGCATCTGGTAGGGAGTCGTGCCAATGCTCTCCAGACAATTCATGAGCATTGAGTTCGCTACGAACATCTACTGTTGAAGTTCCACCTCGTACCTTAAGTTGCGAAAACTCAGGAATCATTGCGTTCGTAGAACTGTAATTGGCTGTAGGCATTCGTCCATTTTCTGAAGCGTAAATTGGCCCACGGCTGGTTCCAAAAGAGTAGAAAGGATCTCCTGAACGTCTCCTCAATCCCATTTCTTGGCGTTGTACTTTTACTGCAGAAGTAAGACTTGCCTCGCTTGCAAAACGGATATTCTCTTTTGAAGTTGATTTCACAGTCACTGCTTTGAGCCCTTTGAATCCAAAGGCTGCTCCAGTACCTCCACGTCCAGCAGCTCGTCGACCTGCTGTAAGAGGACTTGCAATACGAACGCCATTTTCACCTGCAGGGCCAATGGAAAGACATTCGCCAAGATGTTCGAGTTTTTTCTCAACATCCCACGTAGTCAAACCTTTCAGTTCAGCAGCATCATGAAGTACAGCAGAGCCATCAAGAATCTCCAGACGCATGAGGGAGTCGCTCGATCCAGTTATGAACAAACCATCCCAGCCAGCCTCGCGAAGAACATGGCCAATATTTCCTCCAATGTAGGTATCAATGTACAAGTCGGTGAGAGGAGAACGCGTTACAACAACCGCTCTCCCAGAAGAACCCACTTTACTTGCTTGATAGGGCCCGGTCATGAAAAGAAGTGGAGAGGATGGATGACGAGCAGTATCGACGTTCTTGGTAACAGGATGTTGCAAAGAGGTTGCCTCGGAATAATCTGTTGTGTCCCATTCAACGAGCAGACGTGTTGCAAGGCCTTTACCACCCATACTTTCGATTAACCATTCTTGAGGAATGTCTCGTGTTTGGACTTCCTTGCTGGTCATATCAACCCAAAGGACACGGCCAGGAAACCCGTCAAATCGCCAAGATAATTGCATTAACTCACCTCAGCCCATGATGCGTTTCCATGAACCGTCTTGATGCTCGTAAATCATCGGAACACCAGTAGGAACTTCCAATCCAAGCACTTCCTCCTCAGAAAGTCCTTCAAGATGCATGATGATGCTTCGAAGAGAATTCCCATG
>JABGWN010000086.1 GCA_018645535.1 Methanobacteriota archaeon | reverse complement strand
GGTGACAAACTTTCACCAAACCAAGTTTCAATGATCATCAAGGCACTCGATACGAACGAAGACAACCGAATCGATCTCGGTGAACTTCAATCTGGGCTTTCTTCTGAAGAAGAGTGACTAAACAAGCGACTCCGCTTTTAGCACGCTGCTGTTGAATGGCGACACTCTTGTCGAAACTACCCCCTCTTGTTTTAGGTAAGAAGCAGGACAGTGTGATGTTCAGGAAGATGAAACATTGTTTGTTTCATCAACTACTTGAGGGAAAACGATGGAAGATTTCGAAACACTTGGCTTATCAGATGAACTTCTACGTGCTGTAAAAGCAGAAGGTTACACGACTCCTACACCTGTTCAAGCACTATGTATCCCACCACTTTTAGAAGGAAAAGATGTACTTGGTGTCGCTCAAACTGGAACAGGTAAAACAGCCGCTTTTGCGTTACCTGTATTACAAGTTATGAGTCGCTCAAGACCTCAAGGTAAACGATACATCCGGGCACTTGTCCTGTCTCCAACCAGAGAATTAGCAGCGCAGATAGATGAGCGCTTTTCTGCATACAGTGAACATCTTGATCTTAGACACAAAGTGATTTTCGGTGGAGTCAAACAGAGTCCACAGGTTCGAGCTTTGGAAAAAGGACTTGATATTCTCGTAGCAACGCCTGGCCGGTTGCTCGATCTTATTGGTCAAGGATTCATTGACTTGGGTCGCGTCGATTTCTTCGTCCTCGATGAAGCAGATCAGATGCTGGATATGGGATTCATTCGAGACATACGAAAAGTACTGAAACTTCTTCCTAAGAAACGCCAGAACCTTTTGTTCAGCGCAACGATGCCGAAGTCCATTGCAGAGTTGGCAGGGTCGTTCCTTCGAGATGCAATCATGGTCGATGTAAGTCCAGAAGAGATTACAGTCGAACGAATCAAACAGAAAATCATGTTCGTTCGAAAAGCAGATAAACGTCGAATTCTGGTGAAAATCATCAAAGGTGAAAAGGTCGAGAAGGGCATTGTATTTACACGAACGAAACATGGTGCAAATCGTTTGGTAAAGCAACTCGATCAGTCAGGTGTTAATGCTGCTGCTATTCACGGAAATAAAAGTCAAGGTGCTAGAACGAAAGCGCTTGCAAGTTTCAAGGCAGGACATACACGAATTTTGGTGGCAACAGACATTGCAAGTCGTGGAATCGATGTTGAGGGAATCACGCACGTATTCAATTACGACCTTCCAAATGAACCGGAAAGTTATGTCCACAGGATTGGGCGTACCGCCCGAGCAGGAAAGTCTGGCATAGCCTACGGATTCTGTGATGAATCCGAATCAGGATACCTTGTAGGGATTCAAAACCTTATTGGATTTGAAATCGATGTTGATGATGAACATGAATGGCATTTCCACGGAGCGGTTCCTAAACCTGGCCAAAAAGCTGGTAAAATCAAAACCAACAAACCTCAGAATAGACCGAATAGGAATCATCAGAACAGGTCCGCTAAGCCAAAACCAAAAAGAAGAAATAATCACAACTCACGTGAATCTTCTCCCGGTCGTTCACGCTCTGGGAGTGGCGGAGGCCACTCTGGGAATGACGGTGGACGCTCTGGAAATAACCGAGGACGTTCCAGAAACCAACATAATAATCGTTGATTCGAATCAAATCAAGACTTGATTTCAGCCATCTCTGCATCTTCCATGAGAATAAACTCATAGGCACCTGAGGCACTATCGTAATCTATACTCAAGAACAATGCCTTCATTTGTCGATCTTCGAATGGATCATGAAACCAAGGTTGGCCTGAACGGAAGATTTCGAGAATTTGTTTGAATTCTGGCATAGACATATCTCCTGTGATTCTATACTCAGCAGATTCAGCGCCTTCATCCATCAAGTCGTCTCCTTCTTGACCACGAATAACCGTTCGTTGTAATCGACGCTTTACGTTCAAGTGTACGTTGCAATTTGAGATTTTATGCCAGTCTTTTCCAACGCTTGCAATAAAGCACTCATTCGCTTCCATAAACATCTCAGAAGAACATGGTTTGTAACCTTTCTCAACGAATTCCATCGTCATGTGATTCATCCGATATTTTGGAGATGATTAAATGTTCAATAAAACCAGAGGAAATAAATGCCCCATCCCATGAAAAACAAGCCCACTGTGGCGTATTTTAGGAATGGGAAGTGTTTCGTAACATCCTCAACTTTATTTCCAATGTCTTCAAGGACTTCATCTGTAACTGCAGCGGCTGCAAGTTCCGTCAATGCTTCTCCTGCCATGATTGAGAATATTCTCTCGCTTACTTAATTATTGGGACGACGGTCAAGTTCGACTCAAACAGGTTGGTGGACCCTTGTGAGTCCAAACCCCGAATCAATCTGAATGCAATATTTGCCGACTCCAGTAAAAGGGCTCTAGGATAACCTTCTGCAATGTTCAAGTTTTGGTTTTGAGATCGTTTAGCATAGAGGCCTTTTCACGCTTGATTCCTAG
>JABGWN010000085.1 GCA_018645535.1 Methanobacteriota archaeon | reverse complement strand
TGTTGCATCAATTCATACAATGTCTCAGGATTACTTGGAATAGGGGCTTTGTCGCTGTAGTATCGATCAAGTTGTTCAGTAGTTAACTCAGTTGCAAGCGAACGAGTACCAAGGAGTCTTCGTAGAACTTCAGGATCGATGTCCTTGACGAGGAATGCTCTGGTCTTCATCGCCATTAAGTCCTCAAAGGCAGACATGAACAGACTCATTCCGAGTCTTGATGGTACTGTGACCTTTGTGTGAACTATTCTTGCATCACCTTCAATGCATGATTGCAAGAATTGATTGAGGCTGATAATGTCTATGTCTCCAAAGAGGATTTCATTCTTGGCTTCCCTCATTAACAATGAGTTTTCCATCGTTCGGTGACGGTTTAAGAGTGCATCTGCCTTTTGTTGAAATTGTTGTGGACTAATCTCTTCTGAACCAACACGCTTTGGAATGATCATTGAGCGTCCAGCAACTTCTCTAAATCGTTTTGCAAATATCTGTGTGTTGAGAATATATCGTTCGATAACTTCAATGTGGTTGTTTGAACGGAATGCTTCGTATAGTTGGGATGGATCAACTTCTTGAGCTGTACGAATCAATAATCCATTTTCATCGAAAGATAATTCGATTACACTGACTCCTGAGGTCTCTGCGATACCTGCCATGAAGTATCCAAGAGCTGTATTGAATCCACGGCCTCTACACGTAGTGATGAGGTATGCAGGGTGTCCACTTCCAATGATTTGTTCAATGAGTATTCTGTTTGGCTCCGGTACTTGGAACGAATCAATTGTATGCTCTTCGAGGTGACGTGCAATCGCATTAGAAACAGGCTTTGACAGACCATATGCTTCGGTAAGCATAATTCTTGGATCTTGTTCCCTACGCAGTGAAATCATGCAGTTGCGTATCAATGAAAGTAAAGATGCTGAAAGTTCACGACTTCGCGAACGCGCTTCACCAGACCACGAGGGTACAGTAGGTCGATATCCCGTTACAGAAGCCACGTTGACTCTCGTACCTTGGATATTGGTAACTCGATAGGTTGAACCACCGAGTAAGATGACATCTCCACCGCGTAAATTCGATACGAATGAGCCAGAGAGTTGACCAAGTATCGAACCTTCAGCATTGAATACAAGGTAAGAGTTATCTGGAGCGATTGTACCTATATTGGTGTAATAGATCATTCTGGCATAGCCACGTTTACCATAGGTATTTTCTTCCCAGTCTATCCAGACACGTCGTTCTTCTTCAAGCATATCAAGAACTTCGATGAAATCATCGTAAGCAAAGTTTCTATAATTCCAGGCACTTGAAACAATTTCATATGCTTCATCAATATCAATTTGATTGATAATAACTAGGCCAATAAGGAATTGAGCAACAACGTCGAGGCAATTCTCAGGAAAATCTAATCGATCCATCTCACCAGTTTGTATTGCAGCTTGAAGGGCTGCTAGTTCGATAAGATCATCAACACTCGATGGTAAAAACCGAGCTCGAGGAATTCCACCTACGTGGTGCCCTGCTCTTCCAATACGTTGCAATGCTGTTGCGATATCTCCTGGAGAACCGAGTTGTATAACCATGTCAACGGTACCAATATCAATTCCCATTTCAAGTGAGGATGAGGTTACAACTGCCCGAAGGTGTCCTTTCTTCAGTTTCTGTTCAACATCCAGACGGATTTTCTTATCCATAGAACCGTGATGTCCAGCTATAAGTTCGCCAAGTTGCGGCCGTAGGCGTTGTACAAGGGTCTCTGTCATCTTCCTTGTGTTAGCGAAAACAAGTGTCGTCGTGTGAGCTGTAATCAGATCTGCAATGACGTCAATATTTGCATCTAATATCTTCAACACTGCCATATCACTGAATTTTTGATGTGGAATGATGATGTCCAAATCAAGTTCCCTAGAGCCTGATACTTTGGCGATGTGAACCTTTTGTCCTTCCCCACGTGATTCACGATCATCACTTGCAACTAGATATTCAGCAACAGTTTCCAAAGGCTCCATCGTTGCTGAGATTCCAATTCGTTGGACAGGGCGGTCAAGTAGTGTGTCGAGGTATGCAAGAGTAAGCGCAAGATGAACACCTCTTTTTGACGGTACAAGAGAGTGTAATTCGTCAATGATCATGTATTCAACATCACTGATGATTGGTTGAAAACGAGGAGAAGTAATCGCAATGGCCAAACTTTCGGGTGTAGTGATGAGAATATGAGGGGGGTTTCTTAGCATCTTTTGACGCTCAGATTGTGGTGTGTCACCCGTTCTCAATCCTACTTTTATTTCCTGAGCACGATCAGGAAGAAACCGTTCTGAAATTTCTGATAATGGTCCGATTAGATTCTTTTGGATGTCGTTTGCTAATGCCTTAATCGGTGAGATGTAAACACAATGAATGCGCTTTTCCAATTTCCCCTCAAGTGCCTTTCTTACAAGTTGATCAATAATTGTAAGGAATGCAGTAAGCGTTTTTCCTGAGCCAGTAGGCGAGCAGAGAAGCAAATGGCCACCATCCATAATCGTGGGTATTGCGAGTTTTTGAGGCCGAGTAAAGTCAGAGAATTTTTCAACAAACCAGTTTCGAACAGGAGGGCATAATTTTTCCAAAAGAACCTCAGTATCGTAGGGTTTATCCAGATACTCTATCTCAGGCATTTTTTTATTCACCAATCTCAGTGGTGCGAGAGCGTTGGTGCTGTGCCTATGATACTTTCGCTGGTGGCCTATGCCCAACCAAGACCTTTCTTCCCCCATCGAATCACGGATTCAGTGGGAGGATCCTCGCTGGATATTACGAGCGGTGATTGAATTGCATTCGGGGGTAATGCTACTTCGTG
>JABGWN010000084.1 GCA_018645535.1 Methanobacteriota archaeon | reverse complement strand
TTGGGGTTGTTTGGCGCAGGTCAAATGATGTTCCTGAAAAGCATGGTCGTTGTTGATCCTGACCAAGACCCAAAAGATTTGGAAGCACTCCTTGATGCGATGAATAATAACGTCCACATTGCAACTGACATCATCGTATTGGAAGGTATGGTTGCTGATTCTCTTGAAGCTGCAAGTCCGTATGAAAACGTCCATTCCAAGATTCTTATCGATGCAACAACGCTCACTGAACGCGACCCTCGTTCATCCAACGAACCACTCGAAGGCTCATACAAGCAAGAAGTGCCTGCTTGGCGCCAAGGATTGGAAGAGCCACCAGCATTCGATAACATCAATGCTGTACTGGCCTTGGAAGACGTAACAGATGCCCGTATGCTTCGAGGAAGCATACTTGTTGTCACAACAAACATTCCTGAATCACCCTCTCCAAAAGATGGTTCATCAACTTCAAATGATGATGCAGAGTCGGCAAGAAGAGAAAAAATACTCCTATTGAGAAATCAAATTTGGCAATTGGAAAACTCTACAAGTTTACGGTGGTTATTCATCACGAATGATGATTTAGACCTGCACTGTGAAAAAGCTCGACGAAGATTGCTTTGGCAACTCACATCACGCTTCGATGTAGGGCGTGGCTTGACATTTGATGAAAATAAAGAACGGATGTGTTGGGATGCTACGACACCGATTCCATCATCAGAACATGGTGTCCGAAGATGGCCTGCAATTACAATACATAGCGATGAAACTCTTGAAGCCATACGCAAACATCCCGAACTCGACAAATACCAATGGCCTGCGCATCTAGAATTCAGGTGAGTCGATGAACTTCAAGCAAATTGCAAGTTTCGTTAAGATTGAACACACACTGTTCTCCCTTCCATTCGTCCTCATCGGCTATCTCATCGCCTACGATCAGTTCCAATCCGAGCTCACAGATACAGGCTATGGATGGTTTCGCTTCGACTTGTTGTGGATTCTCATTGCTGCGATTGGAGCCCGTGGCCTTGCTATGACACTCAATCGTATCATCGATCAGGATATTGATGCTGCAAACCCTCGAACTGCTCAGCGACATCTTGCCAGTGGGGCAATGTCGATTTCAACTGCTTGGTGGCTGGCAGCACTCTTCCTTGGAATGCTGCTTTTAGGTGCTGGAATGCTAAATATGGTTGCCTTGGCGATGTCTTGGCTTCCTGTGCTAACCTTCGTAATATACCCCTACATGAAGCGATTCACGTGGCTTTGCCACCTATGGCTCGGACTATGCCTAGGGCTTGCTCCAGTTGGAGCATGGGTTGCAATAGCGGCAGACGTTCACGGGTTTGATGCAATCCTTGGAACCAGTGATGGATTCCTATGGTACCCAAGCATATTCTACATCTCTCTAGGCGTTGTGCTATGGATAGCCGCATTCGATCTCAACTACGCTCGAATGGATGTTGAAAGCGATAGAGAGATGGGCGTCCATTCATTCCCTGCTCGTTTTGGGGATAGTGTGACAACACGAACGTCCATCCAGATGACCTTACTTTGGTTCGCTTGTTTTGCAATTTCAGACCCAATGAGTGAGGCATGGTTCCTGCTTTCTGCTGGTATCATGGCCATTCTGAACATCGCTGTTATCCTCAAGCATAAGTCGTTAGCAGATTTCCAAACAACCCTGTTTCGGATCTCTATGTTAACTGGATGGGTACTTCTTGCATCAATTCTGACGCTCTAATTCCCATAAAAGTCGTAGTCATCATCATCATCTTCTTCATCATACTCAAAATTCAGTATGCCGCTGAGCGTACGCATTCCAATAATCAAGAACGCTAGTCCGCCACAATATCCAGATATCATCGCATCAGCAGTAAACATCGATTCCTCTGGGAATTCACCACAATTATCGTAAAAGTCTGGATCGCAGTCGCCGTAATAATCATTCATAGACTCTGTAGATACGTTTGCAGTATGAATCAGCACGGCAATCAGTGCAATGAGGCACAAAGGCATCACGAACCACCAAACCTTGACAAGGAGGTTTAGAATTGATACGAACATAATGAATACGAGGATTCCAAGTGCAATGTAATTTAATTCTTGAACCTCCTCAAAATCCGATGCAACACCTGGCTCATCGTCAGCTTCAAAGTTTACAATATTGGTACCTGTAACGGGGAC
>JABGWN010000083.1 GCA_018645535.1 Methanobacteriota archaeon | reverse complement strand
TGGTGAGCAACTCGCTACATCAGATCCATTTGATGGACAACACATCCGCAAGGTGGGTATTTGGGTCTTCTTGATGTCTGAAGTCATGGTCTTCGCTACATTCTTTTCCGCATACCTACGTATGAGAACTGAATGGTGTACCAAGTGGGCACTCGATGAAGGGAACTGCAAGGAAGGGGTTACTGAAACAGTCATGACCGCTTCTGATTATCTCAGACCTGGCGGTGCTGCAGGAACTGGTGATTTCTGGACTCTACTCCCAGGTGCTGTCAACACGTTTGCTCTAATTATCTCATCCTATACCATCGTCTTGGCCCTAAAGGTCGCTAAGTCACATGACTACAAAGTGCCAAGTGGATTCATGGGCAAAATCATGCCAGACAAGAAGAGTGCAATCCGTAACTATCTGATTGTTACTCTCGCTCTTGGTACAATGTTCATTGTACTCAAGTTAGTTGAGTGGAGCCATCTGATTGCAGAAGGATTCACCATCGGAACTGAACAAGGTTCAATCTTCTACGTGGCTACTGGCGCACACGGTGTCCACGTCTTTGCGGGATTGTTGATCATGCTCTACATGATTTTCAAGGCCGATACCGTCGAATGGGACGAAGAAAATGCACAGGGAATCGAGTACTTCGGTCTCTACTGGCACTTTGTTGATCTGGCTTGGGTTGTTATCTTCCCAGCATTCTATCTATACTGAGGTGAAAATATGGGAGAACACAAACTAATCATGGGCAAGGATATTTACTTCTGGAACTTCATCATACTGATGTTCTTTACTCTCTTTGAGGTTGGTGCTGTTTTCTTCGAAGAGTACCCAGGTACTGATACCCGTGTCTCAGTGTATGTCGTTTGGGGCATTCTTATCGTTGTTGGAATCATCAAAGGATTTGGAATTGGAGCATTCTTCATGCACCTTTGGGACGATCCGAAAATATACCTTCGAGTCGCTTTATTCCCAACCGTATTCGTTCTTTTGATGCTTTGGGGTATTGGACTTTCCAATCCTGAAGGTGTAAATGGACTCCCAGGCTGGTGCACACCTGACTGGGGAGAAGACTTTACAAGAGACCGTTGAGTTGAAAATATGAGAAGAATTGCGTTATTTCTAGTAGCCCTGCTCTTATCGGTAACACTCGTAAGCGTACCTGCCTCTGCATTCAATGGATTCCAATTATCAACTTCAAGCGTAGAGAATTTTACGCTTACAGACCAGAACAACTCAGACATGAGATTCTCTGATATGACGGAAGATATTGTTGTCGTCTCCTTCTTATTCACTCGATGTACCGATGTTTGTCCAATCATTACTCAGAATTTGAAGATGGTACAACAACAGATACCTGATGAGATTGCAGATGAAGTGGGCTTTGTTTCAATCACCCTTGACCCTCGACACGATACTCCTGAAGTCTTGACCGATTATATGGCTCTTCATGGGGTTGAATGGCCGCATCTTACAGGCAATAGCACAGAGCTTGCTGAGGTTTGGTCTCGATTTGGCATGGTTGTCCAAGAGATTGTCACCGATCCTCATGATGACAACCTGAGTGATATGGATGGCCAAATACACAATTCCAGTGTTGTTTATACAAACGAAAACGGAACCAGCCTTGAATTGATGTTCCTTCCAACTGGAATGACATTAACAACACTTGCAGTTGATGAGGCAGGATGGGAACTCAACACATCAGATTCACAGTTTGGAACAATGGTTAACGGAATTAACGGCTACGATGCTCCAGCAGATTGGAGTTGGTGGTGGAGCTTGAAACTGTTCAACGAGACAAGTGAGAATTGGGAAGATTCTCCAGTTGGTATTGATTCAGTTAATGCTCTTGAAGATCAACACCTTGCATGGTTCTCATCTCAAGCAAACGCATCGTTATTGACGGCTCCTGTGGGCGATGATGCTTCTGTTCAAGTGGTCAATCCTGACAATACGACTGCTCTGGTTAGCATACCGAACTTTACAGGGCATCATCTCACTCAAGGCGCCTTTGATGGAGCAGGAATTGATGTAGATATTTCTGACAGTAGTTTCGGACACTTCCTCAACAGCATAAATGGCGTCTCCGCTCCAGCAGATTGGAGTTGGTGGTGGCAATTACACACATGGAATCAAACAAACATGACATGGGAAGACGCTGAGGTCGGCATGGACGGTCTCGATGATCCAATGACAATCGCATGGGCGCCAAACAGCACAGACAACAGTAATATTCCAACACCAGGATTTGCAACAATTGAAGCCACAGAATGTAGCGGAAATGGTTGGATTATGGGCTCTGGGCAAAATGCTCACTGCATGTGTGATGCAGGATATGAATGGGCTGAAGATGATGACATGCGTTGTGTTACAATCCTCTCTGAAGAACCAGAATACACTGTTGGTCATTCAACCATTACCTATATCCTCGATGAAGACAAGAAACCTCGAGTCTCTTGGCTAAGTGATAAGTGGCTTCCAGAAGACTTCGTTGAAGACATCGTCACACTCGCTGAAAAAGAGGGATTAATCGAAATAGAATCTGAAGGAATTCCTTCAGTTGGCCTCATCCTTTCAGTGGTCATGATCTCCATGGCAGCAATCTCGGTTCGTGCGAAATCTGAGTGATTTCAAGGGAAAAGAGTTTGATAGGGGGAGTTGTGGCCAAATCATTGCGGCGATCGCATAGCCTGGTATTGCGCCGGATTTGAAATCCGGTGTCCGATGACTCGGGGGTTCGAATCCCTCTCGCCGCGCCTCCATCCAATTTAGGAGAAGCATTGACAAACTATACCCTCCCTGTACTTTTCATGCGCCAAGGGTTGCTGGGCTTACTTCTCGCTTCTCTGTTCGTTCTTGCTGGGTGTTTAGCACCTGTAGCACCCGAATGGGATGAGTCGATTGTCGTTGAACGAAACGGGGACGGGACCTTCACATTCACATCGAAACTCGGCGAGGATACCATTACCAACACCTACACCGAACGTGGCTGCCTTGATGGTGAAGTTGGACCGGATAAAGGTGGAAAAATCAAATTTGAAGGCTACATGAGTGCGAGCACCATCTATGACACACACAACAGTGATCTCAACAACAATAATTTGACCTTTGCAACAACTGCGGCTGTGGCAATTGAACAGATGTCATTCACCGATGCAAAGAATGTTCTCTCTGGCGCTGGTGAGCGAATTGAAGTCAAACAATGGGACGTACCAGTCCAACCAAAGACAGGTCAAGGTACAGTTGACCTAGACAGTGTTGATGGCGACTCAGACTCAAAGTGGTTTGTCCTGGGCCTTATTCCAGCCAGTGAAAACATCAACGATGGAATTGCTGCACTTGGGAAATACCACCAACCAATTCGAATCTCAGGATACCTTGTAGATGGAATCAACCCCTCACAGAATCCCGAAGGTGGAAACAATCGAGATGTCGGCGTAACGAACGATTGTGTCGCTAAGGCTGGAAATTTCAATGTGAATCAATTGTTCTTCTTAGTTACAGAAATCGAATTTGAAGATTCCACAGTCAGTATGGATGGTGAAGCAGATGATGAATACGTCTTTGGCGATGTTCCGTTCCTTGGCCGTACTGGATTCATTCTCTTTGTACTCCTTGTCGGTATCGGCGGCGGTGTTGGAACCTACATGTATTCATCCTTGCGTGTTGGTATGAGCGCTCGAAGTGTCGCATTGACCCTTCTTGGGAAAGAAGGTGTCGAGAAGGCTGCACAGGTTCGTAGAGATGTCAAAGACGCTAAGGAAGCCGGTATGACAACACCTGATCAACGTCGAACAGAACAACGCAAGCAAAGCAGATCACCACCTCCTGCAAAAACAAGCAAAAAGAAGGATGAAGACGATGGCTTTGGCTCATTCAGTATTGATAGTGCACTGAGTGGAAGTTCAGATTCACCTGTAAAATCCGAATTTGGATCTGGTGGATCTGTTGTCGCATCAGAAGATGCGAAGCGTGTTGAAAAACAAATAAAGAACACAGAGTCCTTTGTCCCACCATCATCTACTTTTGGCAGCAGTTCAGTTCCGACATCATCTTCTGTTCCAACTTCATCTTCTGTTCCAACTTCATCTCCTCCATCGACAAGTATCCCTTCATCTCGCGGCCCTCCAACACGTTCTAAGCCTGAGGTCGAAGATAAACCGAAGGTTCGACGCCGAAGAGCAGTGAGTAAGAAGGCTGAACCTGAACCACAAGCAGAGGACAAGAAAACCACTTGGGATGAAGAGGAAGAAGAATTCTCAGACTTCAGTTTCTGAAAGCTTCATTGATTCAATGGAAGACTTGTACAGCAGAAGGAAGAACTTCCATCGACAATGGGGTTGAACCAATGTTTTCTCCATCGATGTTTATTGCCGTTGGCTCTGGTGTTTCGATTCGTAATTCTTTGAATTGATGATAATCGACTCTCGGATGGAAGACGTGCCGACCTTCTTTCTTGAGAAGTCCAAACGCCTTCAAAATGTCTCTTCTGGTCATCTTTTTCAGGATTCCAATATCCATTAATCCGTCATCAAGAGTAGCGCCTGGAGCAAGTGGTAAGAGCGAACCTCCAGTCTGACTGTTTTGAATAAGAAACAATGTGAAGTCATCTTCCATCTTATGTCCATCTAAGTAGAGGCTCGCATGTCTTCGATTATTGGCCATAATAGCCATGAGAATTCCGACATCGTATCGAATACTACCCATCCAGCGCATTTTTTCAGCCTTAATTGTTGAATCAACGCCAAGCCCCCATGTGACCAAATTGTGGCTGTATCGAATCATCTGGCCCTTGTTCTTACCAGGCAATCCCTCTGTCAATTCAACTCGTGCGAGATCGATCGATTGAGCTGCTCCATTGACAATTCTTGAAACTGCATCTTCCGTACTCTTGATACCGAAATCATGAGCTTGAGAGTTTCCAGTTCCTGCAGGAATGAGTCCAAATCGAATTGTTGAGTTGTCTTTTGATTGCATCATCCAACCAGTGATACTTTCCGAGAGGCTTCCATCTCCACCTACGACAGCGATGGCTTGATCGGATTGAACGTCCAATGAAGAAACGATGTCAACAAGATGACCTGAGTGTTGAGAGATGTGTATTTCGACTTCAATATCCGATGCCTCAAGCAGTTGTTTCGCTGCTTCTGCAACCTTCACGCCCTTCTTTTTCCCTGAATACGGATTAACAAGCATGAAGACTTTTGATGGTTTAACTCCATCATTTGATGGTTTTGAGAATACATCTGTAGGCATTGGTCGATGAATTCCCTTTCGCTTTTTGCTGCTCTCATCTGGTTGAAAATTAATGACTGAAGGTGTGGTTGAATCGTTTGAAGTCTCACCATTTGAAGAGGCCATGTTTTGGGACAAGAACTCCTCCGCATGAACTCTTCCCCACTTTAGGGATTAAACCAAGCACTCATGAAGAGATGGCTTCTGGCCTAAGTTGGAGGGTCATGATGGATTGGTCAGAATCTGATGTCAAATTCATGCACAGAGCCCTTGCTGTTGCTGAACGTGGCAGGGGCAAGGTCAGTCCAAATCCAGTTGTAGGCTGTGTCCTCGTAAAAGATGACAAAATCATTGCTGAAGGCTGGCACGATCATCTCGGTGGATTGCATGCAGAACAAATGGCGATTCACGATGCTGAAGCCAAAGGAAACTCTCCAAATGGAGCAACTGCTTACGTCACACTCGAACCTTGCAATCACTATGGCAGAACACCTCCATGCACTGAAGCATTGCTCTGGTCAGGAGTCAAGAGCGTCATTGTTGCACATCACGATCCAAATCCAACCGTTCGCGGAGAAGGCATTGCTGTTCTTGAGAAAGCCGGAATCAGTGTCAAGACAGGTTTGCTTGTGCATGAAGCTGGTCAACAAATGCAACCGTTCCTCCATTGGTGTGAACACCGTAGACCAATGGTCACTGTGAAAATGGCTGTTGATGCGAATGGTTCAGTTGATGATCGCTCAGAACAAGCCCAGCGGTTCACGAGTGAAGCATGCTTGGATGAAGTCCATCGATTACGAATGGATTGCGATGCAATCTTGGTCGGTGCGGAAACCATTCAACGAGATAATCCAACGCTCACCGTTCGTAGAGTAGAAACAGAACGACAACCGTTGCGAGTCGTTCTTGACCCGAATGAACGAACTCCTTCAGATGCAATCGTGTACAATGATGAGCATGAAACATTGCGCATCGGGTCTGACTTTACTGGATTGATTCCTCTTCTCAATCGATTAGGCGACTTACAGCGGCAACGACTTCTCGTTGAAGGAGGCCCTAAGACCGTTCATGCCTTCCTTGCGGAAGGACTAGTCGATGAGTTCTATCTTGTCCAAAGTGATGTGGTCCATCAACAACCCATTGCTTCCAATATTGATGATGATGTCTTATCCAGTTCAGGACTTACTTTTGTTCGAAATGAACAATGGGGAGATGAAACCGTTTCTGTATGGAAGCGTACACCCATGCAGTGATGCTGTTGAAAGCGGGCGATGCAGGATTCGAACCCACGTCCCCGGCTCCGAAGGCCGGAAGGATATCCAGACTACCCCAATCGCCCAATTCAATCCAGATGGCTTCCCTTTTTGAAGGGGTTGGTGTGAAGGAATCGCTCTTCAAATCGTTGCGAGGCTTCCACCAAGCAGAATCATTGGAACAATATAGCCGAGAATTGTCAAATAACCAAGAATAAATCCTGCTATTCCTTGACCTGCTCCGGTTCCTGATCTACTTCCTTCTGCTTGGCCGAGATGACCAAAGATAATTGCTAGAATTCCGAACAACCAGCCGACTGCCCATGTGACGCAAATAAGCCAACCAAGTAAGTAACAAACGATTCCAAGGATACCCATCACCAGTCCGGTGACAGCCATACCATTGCCATTTTGTTGAATCATGACCTGTTGTCCCATCATTGGTTGGGTTGAGCCAAACAACATTGGTTGCACTGGCTGGGCAACTTGCATTGGTTGCTGTACTGGATTCACTTGAATCGGAATTGATGCTGGAGGTTGATTTGAAGGCATTGAACCATCTGGCTGCATGCTAATGCTTCAGCCATGTTCATTTTGAACATTCCGTAATCAAACTGTCCGAGGAGCGGCTTCATTGACTGAAGCAGAAACGCCTGCTGCATATCGTTCAAAGTTCGTGTTGAACATTTCAGCCAATTTATCAGCTGTTGCATCGTAAGCATCTTTGTCTTTCCATGTTGTTCTTGGTTGCAAAACGTCAGAAGGAACTTCTGGGCAAGATGTCGGTACTTCAAATCCAAATCGTCCATCTGTGATGTACTCGACACTGTCAAGATCGCCGTCAAGTGCGGCGTTGAGCATTGCACGAGTGTACTTGATCTTCATTCGATTTCCAACACCGTATGGGCCACCGTTCCATCCAGTATTGATGAGCCAAGCAGTTGAACCGTTTTGTTCCATTTTCTCTGAAAGCAAATCGGCATAGACACCAGGATGCATTGGCATGAATGGCTCTCCGAAGCATGCTGAGAAGGTCGCTTGAGGTTCCTTTACACCAATTTCAGTTCCAGCAACCTTTGCTGTGTAACCTGAAATGAAGTGGTAAGCCGCTTGTTCTGGAGTCAAACGAGAGATTGGTGGAAGAACACCAAACGCATCACAGGTCAGGAAGATGACGTTCTGTGGATGTCCTCCACGAGAATCCGGCGTTCTATTATCGATGAATTCGATTGGATAAGAACCACGCGTGTTCTGTGTTTTACTCACATCAGTGAAGTCAGGAACTCCATCTGCATCGAGAACGATGTTCTCAAGAACGGTTCCTCGGCGGCGAGTTGTTGCAAAGATTGCTGGTTCATCTTCTTCTGATAGGTCAATGAGTTTCGCATAGCATCCACCTTCGAAATTAAACACACCATTTGCACCCCAGCCATGCTCATCATCACCGATGAGAGCACGCTTTGGATCTGCAGAGAGTGTTGTCTTTCCTGTACCAGAAAGACCGAAGAAGATCGCTGTGTTCTCTCCTGTTGTGTTAGCAGAGCAATGCATTGGAAGGATTCCCTTCTTTGGAAGAATGAGATTCATGATAGAGAAAATCGATTTCTTAATTTCTCCAGCATATCGAGTTCCGCCGATGATGACTTCACCTGCAGCGTAATTGACGATAACAAAGCATTGTGAGTTTAGAGAAGCATCATCTGCCTCGAAATGAGGCGCATGGAAGACGGTGAAATCAGGTGTGTGAGATGCAAGTTCTTCCAAGGATGGGCGAACAAACATGTTTCGAGCAAATGTACTGTGCCAAGCATTGTGTGTAATGACACGGATTGGAAGTGCTTCAGAAGGTTCAGCGCCACATGCGAGGTCTTGGACGAAGAGGTGATCTTGCTCTGAAAGATAGTCGATAACTTGAGCACGCAATCTCTCAAATGTTGCAAGGTCAGTGGAGATGTTCACATCTCCCCAATTTACGTCGTTTGAAGTCGATTCTTCATCAACAATGAATTTGTCATTTGGGGAACGCCCAGTTCGCTCGCCAGTCTCGGTTACAAGAGCGCCATGAGCACTTAGAACACCTTCGTTACGAGCAATCGAAATGTCGAGCAGTACGTCGGTATCAAGGTTCCAATGGACGTCGCCTTTAGGGCGAATTCCGTGCGTTGTCAGGGGGGTCGATGTCGGGGTGGAGGTCTCCGCCATGCAACTTCCTAACGCGGTCTGTCTTTGTCCCTTTCTATTCGGCCATACGAAAATTAAGGGAGAATTGACCTTCAAGGGGGAGGTTTGAAACAGGACTTTGGAGGAGAGGATATCATGGAGGAGGAAACTTCTGACCACGACCTCGTGGAAGATGAAGTCCTACGGAAGAAGAATTTCGACCGTGGCATGGGGGTCGATTTGAATCGATTCCTTATTACAGACCCTGAACCAGAAGTCGAAGAAGAGGAAAAAGTTGTACCCGTTGAAACGGATGCAGCAGTCGGTGAAATCGCTGATTTCTTTTCCGCACCAAACACTCAACCAGATGAACCAGGAGTCGTGAAGAGAGACGGAACGGTCGATGCGCCTGCAGCTGAAGATTCAGTCACAGATATCGCCGTACATGGTGAGCGACGCATTGGATTTGGATTGCTTGTCGGAATGGTCTTGGTTTGGTCTGTCCTTGGATGGGTCGTTGGTACTGCATTACCGCCGATGCTTGGAGGCCCACTTCTCATTATCATGGGTCTATCCGGTCTATGGGCTGGAGAGAAATGGATTCCGATGCCAAGAATGCATCTCCTCGGCGTCACATGGGTCATTATCTCGATGAAAATCCTCTATGGATTTGCACTCGATGCGCATCACTGGGGCTGGTTTGATGCCTCCCCTTTGGGTGCAGATGAAACGCTTGGAATGTCTCTTCTTTCGTTAATTGGATTCAATGTTTACGTTGCTCAACGTCATAATGACGATGCGATTGCTGCTCAGGCAACATTGGTTCTGCTTGCTCTTGGAAGTGCTACTGGGGCGCTCTATGACGAAATTGGTGTTGCGACCATGATCTTGTTGGGAACGCTTTCTATGCATGGCTTAGCCGTCTTCAGAAATTCAGGAAATCTTGCAAGTCTTGGCATCGCAGTATCATATCTGTGGATTGGGCTCCATTCCTTTTCCCAAGAATGGCAAATCGCTGGTATTGAAATCGTCTCATTTGATGATGAACTTCTCCTCTTCATGCTCATGTTTGCAGTTACTGCAACCAATGCAGTCATTGCAACTCAGTTCCACAAAGCAGACAACTGGTTCTCTGAGGCTGCGAAAGCATTGGGTCTTGGCAAGCCGGGCTTATGGGCAATATCTGTCGGATTAGGAATGATCGGTGCGCTTCTCGCCATCGCTGCAAACAGAGCGGAAACAGGTTATGCATTAGCCCAATTACTGCTTCTCATCAGTGCGTTTGGAGCATCCTACCTTACTGTACGTGGCGTCGACTGGAAACGACTAGCCCCCTTTATTCTCATTCCTGCACCGTTCCTATTGGCGCTGGTCATCCTAATGAGCACCGGTGTATTCTCGATCCCAGTTGCTGATTTGAATGGATACAGTCTCTATGCCATCCTTACTGCTCTGTTCACATCCATCGCCTTACTGAGCAATCAGCAAGCTGTATCTGACCATGTCCTATGGATAGGTGGAATCGTCGCCGTCATCTTGTTGACGTTGCTCATACCTGGAGAAGTCGAAGGATGGCGTTTATTGGTTGCACAAGGATCTGTCTGGATTGGCCTTGCATGGCTTGGTGTGCAGCGAAAGTCTCCTTCAATCTCAGGCGTTGCTGTTCTCGCTCCTTGGATATGGCTGTTGATGTTCGCAACCGATATCGAATCCCGAATGTTCTCAAATGATTTCATTCCTGTCGTTTTGAATGAACAACATGTAGCGGCGTGGATGCTTCTTCTCGTTCTGCAGCAACTGTATGTCAACATCAGTCAAGGAGAATCGACTCTAAACCTTGCAGGTCGACTTGCTGGATTGAGTGAGTTAAGTGCCCGAGCCCGTGATTCTGGATTACTCCAATTGTGGAACCTTTCGTTCATCATTTCACTGGTCAGCGTATGGGGAATTGCTCGTGTTGACGGACTACCTGCGTGGGGATTACTCGCTGTTATGGGATCCATTCTCATCTTCCATGGAACCTTAGTTGCACTCGAACAGCATCGTGGTCAACCGCGTACTATGCTCGTTGCTTGGAGCGTTTTCGCTCTTTTCTTTGGGTGGAAATTTGGCCATACTTCGCTTTATGCAGCAAGTCTTGTAGCAGGATGTTCACTGCTTCTGGTCCATTCGGACAAACTGTTCGAAGATGATGATGAAGCAAAAAAGAATCAATCGAATAGCATCGTTACGTTGCAACTTCTCATCATGAGCGGTTTACTTGCTATGCCTGCTTTACGGGATGCTGATGCATTGGAGTTAACCAATTCAGATTGGTTCCCAACAGGGGTTGAAGATGCAACCTTCATGGCAATACTCTCTCTTGGAACACTTTACCACTTCTTGCGACGGGTCTTGATGATGGACAAATTGCTTCCACCAACATTAGCAACCGTAGCTATGATTTCCACCATGTTGTACACAGGTGTTGCACTGGAAGCAAATCTGATCACAACCTTTGCCATTCTCAGTTTCGTTGGATCTGGAGCCTATCTCGCAATCCAGGGTGAATGGCGCTCTGGTATGCGCTCAGTTGCTCGAAAAGAAGAGCGTTTGCAAGAATTGAAATCCAAACAAAACACACAGGCCTATCTCAACCAGTCATCCAAAGAAACTGGCGTGACACTTATCGATCCAAAACTTATCGAGTTGGCTGAAAAGCAAAAGAAGCGAGCAAAGCGTTCTGGCATCTCACAGCCAGATGATCTCGAAGTGGGAGACATACAGCACAGACCAACCATTGTTCTCTCGTTCCTAGGCGTTTCCATTCTCGCATCAGTCATGTTCGCTTTCCTTGGCGGTGACCAAACAACTGCTATCATTCTCTGTGCAAGCATCTCAATTCTCTTCATCAGTTTAGCACGTGTTCGTGCTGAATCCTTGAAGTTGCGATTGGTTGACATTCTCGGAGTTGAAATTCCTATTGCTATGACGATGAGTGGACTTGTCCTCGTTCATCTCGCTGGAAGAGCCAGTCAGGGAACAGTTTTCCTCGAAGAGCAATTTGATTTACTGGTCTTAATGGCCAGTCTCATTATTCTCGGAGGATTTAGTCTCCTCAATCGAAGCGATCTCGGTGTACGTATTCCAAACGTATTGGATATGGTCGTTGGACTACTTGTCATCGACCGTATCTTTGGAATCCTTGCAGGGGGAGAACTCCCGCTTCCAATGTTAACCAATCCGTTTGAATTCGAGGCTCTCTCTTGGACAATTCCTGTATTCAG
>JABGWN010000082.1 GCA_018645535.1 Methanobacteriota archaeon | reverse complement strand
CGAGCTCCACGAATCGTTGTTACGAATGGAATGTTAAGTTCAACAGCAAGTCTTCGCATCATGTTTCCATCGCGAACTGCTCCACCTGAAATTGTAGGTACGTTAACGATGAAGGAGATATCGCCTTGCCTCATCAGATCTAATGCATCCGGGTGCTTTCTATCTGTTATTCTATAGACAGTTGTGACAAGAATGTCGTGATCTCTGAGGATGTCTGCTGTTCCAGGTGTTGCATACAAAGTGAAACCTAAATCATACAATTCCTTTGCAATCGGTGCAAGTTCATGCTTATCCTCATCTCGAACAGTGAGATAAACTCCTCCATCGGCAGCAACTGGAACTTCTGTTGCAAGACGGGCTTTCAGATATGCGACATCAGCAGAGATATCGGAACCGTACACTTCACCAGTTGATTTCATCTCTGGACCAGGAGCTGGGTCAAGTCCTCTAAGTTTGATGAACGGGAAGACTGGGGCCTTCACACATATTTGTCCACTGGTACGCTTAGGGATTGTTTGCTCAGACAAGGGGATTCCAATGGTGACATTTGCTGCAATCTTCGCAAGAGGAAGCCCAGATGATTTAGCAACAAACGGTACTGTTCTTGAGGAACGAGGGTTGACTTCTAGAACATACAAATCATCGCCTTGTATGGCGAATTGAATATTGAAACACCCTTTAATCTTCAATCCTAGGCCGATGATACGAGTTTGTTCGTCAACTCGTTTGAGCATCTCTTCACTGATGTTCTGAGTTGGGATGAAACATGTTGAATCACCTGAATGAATTCCTGCTTCCTCGAGATGTTCCATGATGGCCCCTACAAGGACTTCTTTCCCATCGGCAGCTGCGTCGACGTCAAGTTCTGTTGCATGCCCGAGATATTCATCAACGAGTAATGGTTTGTCTGGTGCAAGATAGGCTTCCTTGAGATAAGCCTCTAATTGTGATTCATTGGAGAGGATCTCCATCCCACGGCCGCCAAGAACATAGGATGGACGAATCAAAACAGGGAACCCAATTTGATCTACTGCTTTTCTAATATCTTCTGAACTCGTTCCAGTTGCTCCATTTGGCATTCGTAAACCATGCTTCTTTGCAAACGCTTCAAACCGTTCTCTGTCGCTTGCTTCATCAATTCCATCAACAGTCGTCCCTAAGATAGAAACATCAGCCCCTTTCGATGAAAGGTGAGGCAGTCTCTTTTCCAGAGGTATTGCAAGATTAATCGCAGTTTGACCACCAAATTGCAGAAGGATACCATGTGCTTTTTCTCGAAGAAGAATCTCTGAGACACACTCATTGGTCAATGGGTCAAAATACAATCGATCAGATGTATCAAAATCAGTCGAAACAGTTTCAGGGTTGTTGTTGATGAGGATTGCATCCATACCAGCTGCTCGAATGGCCATTACAGCGTGAACACATCCATAGTCAAATTCGATTCCTTGACCAATACGTATCGGTCCTGAACCAATAGTAACCATTCTTTGTTTTGTTCTCTGTTCCATATGCGGAATATGATCGATACCAACCTCTTGGTACGGTTCGTATGTGGAATAGTAGTAGGGAGTTTTTGCGGCAAATTCCGCAGCACATGAATCGACCATTCGATATCTTGGATGTATTCCAAGTTCGTGCCTACGTAACATTACGCTCTCTTCATTGCAATGTTCAGGCAATGACTTCCACGCATTCGGCTTGAAACCATCAATGGCGTCTGCGATATGTGCATCGCTGAATCCATGACTCTTGTATTTGATGAGCATTTTAGCGTCCATACTTGATGGTAAACCATCGAAGTCGACGAGGGATTTTTCCATTTGAGCAATATTTTCAAAACGTTGCAGGAACCATCGAGTAATTCGGGTGATTTCATGAACTTCATTTACTGTCCAGCCTCGGCGGAAGGCCTCTAATAGAGCACCCATACGCCTGTCAGTCGCAATTCTTAGCCAATCGACGAGTACGGAATCAGGCAGTGATTCAAATGCTCGTTCAGCCATTCCTTCACCTTCAGACTCATCGGCCTTTGTCAGTGGCCGAGGGTAGGGGCAGCCTTGTTCGAGTGAAGCCCATGCTTTGAGGAAGGCTTCTTCGAAATTTCGACCAATCGCCATTACTTCTCCAGTAGACTTCATTGAGGTTCCAAGCGTTCTGTCCGCAGTTCTGAACTTGTCAAATGGCCAGCGAGGAATCTTGACAACAACATAATCCAGTGTCGGTTCAAATGCAGCGGTTGTGCCTTCACCTGTAATTGGATTTGGCAATTCATCGAGCGTATATCCCACTGCAATCTTTGCAGCCATTCGAGCAATCGGGTATCCAGTTGCTTTGGATGCAAGAGCAGAAGAACGAGAAACACGAGGATTCACTTCGATGACTCGAATTTCGCCAGTAGATTGATTGTACGCAAATTGGACATTGCATCCTCCCTTGATGTTTAGTTCTCTAATTAGAGCAAGCGCCTTGTCTCGAAGTTCTTGGTGATCTGAATCTGAAAACGACTGAAGAGGAGCAACAACAACAGATTCTCCTGTGTGAACCCCCATTGGATCAATATTTTCCATTGTACAAACAATCGTTGCATTATCTGAACCATCTCTCATAACCTCGTACTCGAGTTCTTGCCATCCCAGAATTGATTCTTCAATCAGTACTTGACTAATACGTGAATTACGTAGGCCAAGAGTAGCAATCTCGACAAGTTGT
>JABGWN010000081.1 GCA_018645535.1 Methanobacteriota archaeon | reverse complement strand
TCACGCCTGCTGCTAGAGTAGGGGTTGCACAGAGCGCTAGAAGCAAACCTTTCTTGAAGGCCCCTTCAATCACTTGGCGTTGTCGATGTGTCAATCCAGCATGATGGAAGGCGACACCTCCTCGGACACACAGAGCTAGTGCTTCCCCCATACTTGTCTGCGTTCTTCCTTCGAGAGAATCTGCTATCAGTTCGAGTTCAATCAACCGCTCAGGTTGTTCTTTTGCGAATCGTTTCTTGACACGTGCTGAAAGTTTCTTTGCCTCAGATTGGGCACTTCTACGGGTTCCAACAAAGACCAAAACTTGACCGCCTTGGTCGATACTATCATTGAGAACGATCCAAGAAGGGTGGCTCAAAGGTCCTTCTAGATGTCTCGGTGGTGAAAGTGGTTGAACCGTATTGTCCATTGATGAGGACTGGACCTTACGTGGTTCAAGGTGGCGATCATGCAGGGTTGAGTACTCCAAATCCACAGGTCTCCAATCTGATTTGATAAGAGTAGCATCAAGCCAAGTAGCGAGAATTTCACAATTTCCAACAGTCGCTGATAAGGCGATTAATTGGGCATTTGGACGAAGCGTTCTCAATCGAGTAAGATTGATCTCAAGCGTGGGCCCTCTCGTTGAATCATGAAGGAGGTGGAATTCATCGGCAACAACAACTGAAACATTACTCATGAGTTCTGATCGTGTTCGCATGAGGGAGTCCAACTTCTCTGAGGTGCAAATAAGGATGTCACAATCTTCGATGTTCTTTGCTTCTGCAGTTGCATCGCCCACTCCGAGTCCAATTTTCAAACCGATCTCGGTTCCAATTTCCTTGAGTTCCTCAAATTTTTCACTCGCTAGAGCCTTTAGAGGTACGATATATACTGCTCGAGAGCCAGGGTTATGAGTGAGTAATTGGTTGAGAATTGCTATGTAAGCAACAAGTGACTTGCCTGATGCGGTTGGAATTGCAAGAAGGATATTTGAACGAGAGAACACTGCCTCCATCGCTTCATATTGTGGCGGGTGTAGATGTTCAATTTTCCATTTGGATGTGAAAAAATGGCGTACATTTTCTGGAAGAGCAAGGTTTGCAATCGCTCTATCCTGCTCGCCCATGACCACAGGTTGCGTCAACGGGTGAAAAGGAATGCGCTTCAACTTGTATGCCGACACGCATAAGTCCTTTCGCTTTCTACGAGGTTCATGGACGACAACACCGAGTTGCTAATCGAGCAACGACTATCTGTATTTTCTGATGAAGCGGATTTGAATGATTGGTTTGAAGTCATGTGCGGGGCTGCTATGGCTGTTTTAGGTCTCTTTCATTTGGTTGAGCCAGGTGAATTAGTCGATCCTGACATGATGCGATGGTTTGCTGCATCTGTTATCGCTGCTGGAGCTGTCTGGGCAGGACATGGATTGAAAGATATGGCTGTGAAGGAGATGCGTCGTTCAACTGCTATGATGGAACTTAGTTCCGATGCGCCGACAAATACTGTCGACCACGGATTGATTCGTGACGTACTTCTAAACCCTGATGCTTACAAGGATTTCTTGATCAAGGCTTACGAAGAGGCTTGGGCTGATGGAATTATCACGGAAGATGAACTTGAAGATTTGAAGAAATTCCAAGCAGCACTTGGAATTAGTGATGAAGATGCGAAGTCCATTTCCGCTAAAGCCAAGAAGTCAAACAGTGAAGAATGAAGTCCAAATGGACGCTTTGCCAACAAATGATTCTGCTAGTTTCTTAGCAGCGTTTCTTCTTCTTGTTTCACGTTGTATAATCACTGCACCCAAGAGCATGCAGGTGATTGCCGCAATGGCAGAATAAGGAATAATTCCATTTGCTTGTCGGAGCCCCTCGAATTCCGGTGAGTCATTTTCATTGAACTGTGATGAATAGGCGACTTGTAAATCCAATAGGTCTAGGGCACAGTCACACAAAGATACAGTGATTCGATCAGGGTATATTGAGGATTGAAGGCGCTTCCATTTGGAATCTTCAATGTCCACGGGTCGTGTTGCCCATGTTGGAGAATTAAAAGAGCCGTACGATGATGTATCAACCATCATTGTGTCAATATGGTGAACAGAAGATGTCGGTTCTTCATCGACAACCAACAACGCCTCAAGCATCATGAGATCAAGTAAAAGAGCTCGTGTTGCAAGAATGGAAAATTGAACAATATGCTCATCTAATCCGTCAACTGTCGTTCCTTCTCTTGCTTCATAAATTTGATTGAAAATCAATCTGTCGAGACGAATTTCATCAAAGTCGGAAACAATGAGTTGCCATTTTCCGTCTTGTCTTTCATACGCTTCATCGATCTCAAGCCATAACCTGAGTTGTTCACCATCTCGTATACCCCATGTCGCACCAACGTGTTCGATCATGGTGGCTTGCGGTGTTGCTGGACTCGAAACATCCCATAGTTGCTGGACTCGTTCCTCCAAGAGTTGATCAAACGTCCATTCTTCATCACCTTGAACTTCATCAGCCATCGCCCAAAGAGGACTGACGACTCCACTCATCAATAACACGAAACAGATTGGAAGAAAGGCGCCAAATCGTGTCATGTTCGATGTGGATTTTCGTCTGAAATCCATGGAAAAAAAGATGAGAGCAATTATTGATGGCAATAATATGAACCCACTATGCTGTTCAAGTTCGGATTCCACTCCAGTTGAAAAATCGAAGTAATTGGCTTCATATACGACTTTTCCATTGAACTCTGAAGCATCTGTAGGCCCGGAACTTTCAACCGCATACAAACCACTCCATACATAGGGTTGGTAACGATCTGTCTGTCCTTTGAGGCAAAAGATGTAATCACCTGAGTCAAGTGCTCTCCAACGGTATGTTGTCAATACCAAATCATCTTCTGATTTCGTAACGACTTCAGGTGTTGCAACTTGCAGCCCGTTACTGGTTCGAAGTCGATGAACTCCGTTACTCTGTTGTAATTCCAAAGGGACATCTTCCCACTGAATCAGAATTCTTAGGATTTCATGCTCTTGAATATTGAACGACCAACAATCATCTTCAATGTCAACCAGTGCCCCCCTATGGACTTCATCAAAATTCGTTGGTTTCGGTTGCAAGGCACTTGTCGGTTCATCCACATCTTTTGCAGCGATGTTATCCGACCATGCGATATCGAGTTCTATGTAAGATGCCTCACGTAGATGGAATTCCCATGTTGATGGTCTGTCCAGGGTAAATGTAACTCGAATACGAACCGCATCTCCTGGCCATAAGAGGCGGCCTTGATCGAGATTGAGTGGTTCATCTGTCCAACGATATGGTTCAGAATTCGTTCCAGGAGTTGTGGCTGCATCTGATTCAAGATTTGTCACACTTGAACCAATTATCACCCGAACATCCATTTCTGGACGATAGATGCCAAAAACGTCACCTTGCACTCGAAGATCAATCACAAGTTCATCGAGTATATCTGGTAAGAGGGCTAATTCAGTTTGTTCCGGAAACATATCAAATTCGAGAGCCACAGTTTCAGTCGAAACAGGGTTAGCTTGCACACTTCCAGTAATGGTTTCTTCACCCGTTGCCACAGGTGTGAGTAAGCATTCATCATCAGAAACACAAGAGAAAAACAACGTCCCTCCATTTGCGTTATCACTGAGTGAGGCTAGGCTGGGAGGAATTATCGAAAGTAAAAGAATGATGATGATGAAGCGATGTATCTTCCACTCCATACTTCCTCACTCATAGTCTGCTATTCAATAAATTGTTTAGATTGTTTCGCCTACGTTTTCGATATCGATGAGAACTGTTGAGCATGTACGGCACTTGTATCTCCCGTTACTACGTTTCTTGCGAGGATATTGATTTTGGCAGGTTGTACATGTCCACAGCCAATCTGCAGTGAGTTGTCTCAGATGCTGTGTAAACGCCTTGCCTTGACTTGCTCCTTTATGAGGCCATAGAGATTCAACCCCTCGAAATGCGGCATTATGATATCTCATGCCTAAGACATGAAGGAATTCATGGTACAACACAAAGCGAGCATAATTCACCCATTCCACTGTTAACAAATAAGGATGTAAATCCACCGTTTCAACATCTTCAAAGTGGAGCGTTTCCGAAGTTCTTCCACGCTTAAATCGAGTCACACCATGTCGCTGTGTCGCATTTCGCCGAAGGACTCCGAGTTGGACTTGATGTAGATTTCTTAATTCATCTTCAGGCCAGACTTCCATCAGATTCATCGTGAGTAGAACTTCTATGCGAAGATCTTCCAAAGACGAAACTTGAATTGAAGAAGGTTTAGCCATATTTTGTCCTCAATTCCAACGATGGTAAGCGGGATGCCCTTCTTTTACTGCTACAAAGAGGCCCTTGCCAGTTGCACAAACCTTCTCGCCTGCTTTCAATTCCATACGAATGTTCACACGATCTTCACTTATTTCTTCAGCAAATGCTGTGATAACGAGTTCAGTGTCCATTGGCGTTGGGCGTCTCAACGAAATCGAATAAGATGCAGTGACTGTGCAAGGAGGTTCTTCGAGATTCTGTTCATCCATCAATGCAATCGCAGCAGCCCAATTACCATGGCAATCCATCAGTGTTCCAATGATGCCACCGTTGACCATACCAGGGAACGCTTGATGCTCTTGGGAAGGAGTAAATCTCATTTCCAGACCCTGTTCGGTTCTGTAGGAGTTAATCTGCAAGCCATGTTCATTTGCAGGCCCACAGCCAAAGCAGATTGAACTCGCAGCATACTGTCGTTGAACCCCATTGTCCATGCTCCAACTCTGTAGAGTCAGCCCTTAGACTCTCGCTTTAGAGAATCAAGAGTAGAGCTTACGCTCAACCGGTTCCGATATCCAAGGCCATCGGAGGCCTTTTTCCAACAAAGGAGACTTATCTTCCGATATGGTTTTCAATAAACTCCACAAAATGCGACATGTGCTTAGCATGCTTTTCCACGAACCTTTCTGGCAATCGATTGATGATTGAACCATGGATGACTTGGAGATTTCGTCCTATCCAGTATCTTTCTAGTTCGCCAAGCATGGTCAGATTCTTCAGATCCTTGCAGAATGAATCTTTACAGCATGCTCTGTTTGTTTTATTACTTCGGGTTTGTGTCTTAACCTGTGTTCCCTTAGTGCCGTCATAGTTCATTTGACTATTACGTCTTCCCGTACGTGTTTTCCTTCCTTTGTTTTTCTTGTTATTACTCATAATCAACCTTCCAATTTACCTGCTCAGAAACGTCTTGCGTTCCCGCCAAAGCGTAGACTGCTTCGGGCAAATTCGGTCGATTATTGGTACATAGGATTCCCATACACAATTCGTGCGTTATATTCTTGTTTTCAGAGTTTATAAAGATATCGTCTTTTGGGATTTAGCACATGAGTGCCATTTGCTCCCCTTTGGCTTCTTCAAGTCTATTCTTAGCAGGGCATAAAAAACGAATACTGCAATGCATACACGTGCGGGATGAATCTGCAAATGGAACTTGTTCAAGGTTGTTTTTTGATCCAACAAGTTTGAGAATCCTCTCCATCTCTTGGGAATCAAGTAGAATCAACCGGCGTATGGATTTGTTTTCTTTCGTACTTACATTTGTCTTATGGATGAACCATTTACCATTCTTCCATGAGTATTGCATAATGGTCTGGTTCTCTGTTCCTAATGAAAAAAGAGCAGCATTCTGATTTATTTCATCATCTGAAGAATATCCAAAAAGGTTGATTCGAATCAAAAATGAATCGGCTCCTTTTTTTGCACAAAAGTCTGATGAATTATAGACCTTTATTCCATCAACAAGTTTTGATCTCGTAGCTGGTATTGATTTGAGGTCCATTGTATCCAGTATATGCTTAAAAGATTCATTTCCAATTAATTTAGCGCATCGCTCAGCCCCAATTTCTTCAAGATGTTTTTCTGGTTTTACTCGACGAAATATAGAATCTGGTTCTTTCCATTCTTTGAGTTGAACGATTATTGAATTTCTATCTTCGATGCGATATCTGAATGCTTGATTGAATTTTAGTTGAACCAAGTTCCTAGACCATTTCATTCCCATCTGATAATCTTCTACATAATCACGAATTGTATCACGAATACTCATTTGCATAAGAATCCAAGGTGTTTGAATTGCAAATGAATCCTTCAATAATTGTCCAGTAGGATGGCTTGCTGCATAGGCTGCAATTCCGTAGCGTAGGACAAATGCTCTCGGGCATCGTTGCATTAGGTTGACTCGAGTTCTTGACCACGTTCTTTGGATTGGATGCATAAGTGAAGGATATCCCTTCAACCTGCATTAAGGCTTCTCTAGAATACACCAATAGAAAATAGGGCCAATATTGAGTTTGTTGTAACCCACAGGCTGATTGGAATCAATACGAGTCCCATGAACTGTGCAAAGGATTCGGCTCCAAATTTACCAAAGAGGTTTGAGATTGGTCCGCCCCAAGAAGCAATAATTCTTAGAATCAAGACTGTAAGACCCGATACGAGGACGTGTCCTAAAAGGATGAGGACAGCGAAGAGTATGGACATTCCACCATCTAATGCTGTAGCACCTACGCCCTGTGCCATTAAAGCCGGGTCTGCAAGCCAAGAGAACCATCCGATGAATACTCCGAGGAAGACATCACGCTGCATGTCTTCTTTTGGTCTCCATTCTTGGAAGGATTTGTTTGTTAACCCATGGAGCATAGATCCGAGTAACTTTGCTTCTATAGGCGTACCAGTTCGGTAAGTGACGATACACATTTGAACAAACCAAAAGAACATAACTACGTGAAGCAAATGGGCGAAATATGCTCCAATTGGCAACAAACTCGCCAAAAGTGCAGGGAGATGTACCATCAAAACACCACATCCTCCTGCCAATGCGATGCTCGCCCATAATGCGCCAGGTGGAAGAGGTTCCTCTGGTTTTGTCCATCCTTGGCGAGGCAATGCTAGGAATATGAGGAATAATCCTGCGGGAATCAAGATGGAGAAGTATGTTCCTAGACTGGTTGGGCCACCTGATCCGATGCCCTCGATTGCATCGTTCATAGCCTTTGAACCAGCAGTTGGTGTTTCACTCCATGTGATATGCATCGTTTTGTCAACGATTAAAATCGAATCAGCGTTACCAGTAGGTGAAGAACTCACTAACTCGTTATTATAATCCAAAACAATTGGCCAAGTACCGTTTAACTGAGCTCTATATGCAAGTACGTCGCTCAATAATGAATTCTCACCTGTAACTACTTGAACCACTGAAATATCATCTCTTTGCCCAAGCAAGAGGGCGAACTCATTTGCTTGGTCCTGAGCAGATTCAGAGCCAGGTGCAATTGCTCCAATGACAAGAGCCTTTGAATCGCCCATCAATTCAGAAAGCGTAATGAATTCAGTTCCGTCTACTTTTAGTTCAGCATCTAGAAGTAGAGTGTTTTCATCGAGTATTGCTTCATCGCTCAAATTTGTTTGAGCAAAACCAAGAGGGAGCATGAGGAGCATCATTACGAAAAGAGCTCCGATGATTGGGAGAGGTAAGGGTGGCTCCGAATTGAAGCCTTTGTACACGACGCCGATAAAGCAGAAAATGGTCGTCAGGGTTAGCCAAACTCCAGCGGTTGCAAATCCTTGGTTGTCAGGTTCAACTTCGAATCGTATGATTCCAAATGCATGACAATCAACGTTCGGATTGCCGCTTGTTGTTGTTACGCATATTTCCAAATTTGAAGATCCAGTAAACAATTGTTCCTTCCCAGTCCATATCCATGCTGTCTCGTTATTTCCAAGATCACGTTCCATACGGATACGACCGATTGAATTTTCCATTACAGTATCTCGATCTTTATTCGTCTTTTCATCCGAATCTAAAGGTCCTCTTAGAACCCAAGAAACTGCTCGGTTTCCATTACCGTCAATGAGGACATCATTTTCACCCCAAGGTAATTTCGGAAGAAATTCAATGTGAGCACGCTTTGAAGAATCGATTCGGATACTTGCTTCAGGCTCATACACCTTGCCAGTTATCACAATTCCACCAGCGTTTGTCTCAAAACCACCCCATTGAATTCGTGCAACAGTCCCTTCACAGAGGTGTTCTGCACTGAGGCTAATCCCAAAGGTATCTCCTGGTGAGAGATCAATCTCGAGTGGTTGAAT
>JABGWN010000080.1 GCA_018645535.1 Methanobacteriota archaeon | reverse complement strand
GAAGACATCCTTGACGCGGAAGCCTTCGAAGTTCCTTCTGTACCAGAAATCCCATCTCAACTTATGATCGAGGGAAAAACAGATCCTGCTCGTAGTCGAATTCAACTCAACATTACATTAGGGGCTACAATCGCATTCTGTGTAGCGTTCCTCATTTTTGCAATGACATTTGGGGAAATGCTCACAACAGATTCAGAGAGTCAATCAACCTACGATTGGTGGGAAACTCCCCTAGATCAACGTCACATGATGGATTTACCGATGGATACTATGCGAGCACAGTTACCTGAAAATGGAACGTATGAAATTCTCCCTTACACTGAATATTTCGTACCTGTTGAACTACCAGCATCTGAACAAGATGTTGGATTTCCTGATGAAGCGAAAATGCATGTAGCGATTTGGCTTCCTGATGTTCCCGAAGGCACAAAGGTTCCAGTCATCATGACGATTCATCCATACTATGACTTCGGTGGAGAAGGAATGCCTGGCGTTGGTGCTGATTCAAACCCAAACACAATCCCTGACGGTGGTGTTGGGAAGTGGGTCTACGACACATTTGTCCCTCACGGCTATGCTCTGGCTCAAGCGAGTACTTTTGGTACAGGGCAATCGACACATTGTCAAGATGTGAAGGGGCTTGGAGAACAAACTGGAATTCAAGCTGTTGTCGACTGGCTCGGAGTCCAGAATTGGTCGAATGGAAATGTTGGCTTGATGGGGAAATCCTATGCAGGTACGACGAACTGGGAAGCTGCTCAACAGCCTTCAGAACATCTGAAAACGATTGTTCCAATTTCCGGCTCGATTGGCGTGCAAGAAATGTTCTATCGAAACGGCTCTTCTGAGGCTCGAGCGATGGGGTACGATGCTGCCTATCAAGCAGCAACAACTGATTTGACGACTGATGATTTACGAGTTTGCTCTGATGACTTAGCAGGACCTCTCAACCCTTGGACAACCTACGCATGGGCTGAATTTGGCGGTGGAGATTGGAGCGATTATTGGGATGAACGACGTCATTTACCAGATGTTCTGGAAAATTATCGTGGTAGTGTCTACTTGGTATGGGGCTTACAAGATTGGAACGTCGATCCTTACCATGCTTTCCCGACATACCAGTTGATGCGAGATGCTGGAATCAATGCCAGAGCAATTGCAGGACAATGGGCGCACAATTACCCAGATCAACCAGATCGACACAGCGAACTCGGAACAGGATATGGTGGAGAAGCCTATCCAAACATGAGTCGAATGGATTGGGCTGTTGAATTGTTTGGATGGTTCCAGTATTATCTGAAAGACATCGGTGATGAACCAGAGCCTATGGTCCAAATTCAAACCAATGATGGCCAATGGCACGTTGAAGAAACATGGCCTCCTGAAGACATGACTTGGCTTATGGAAGAAATTGGATCTGAATGGTCGGGCGATGGAGTTGTCAATGGAGTGGGAGGTTCAGTCACGCTCACGAGCCCACAATACGAGGACGCATTGCATATCTCAGGACTTCCAACATTGCATGTTGATGTTACAACCCAAGCGTGTAATGGAGGTCAAATTTTTGCCACTATGTACGATGATACAACAAACCTACGTCTCGGTCATGCGACCATGGACATCCGCTATCGAGATGGTGGATTTGAGGCGAAACCTGCTGCACCGTTTTCAGGATATACGATGTTGATGGAATTTAATCCAATGGACGTCATTGTCCCAGCTGGACATTCAGTACGAATTGAACTTACAGAATCTGGAGAAGATTATCTTCCAGGACCTTGTGCAACAAATCCTCTCGGAGGATTATCTGTCGATGGAGGCATGATTGGCCTTCCGTTAATTGATCGTCCTGTCAATGATGATGCTTGGTTCCTTGCTCCTGCTTGGTGGGAACAGCAACCAATACCTGCTTGATCAATCTTCGTCGTCGTCTTCGTACGGTTGCCATTCTTCTTGGCCTTCCTCTCGGAACCACCAGTAGCCATCATCGTCCTCAAACCATTCAGTTCCGTTTTCATCGATGGAATAATTTTCATCATCCTCATCATCGTACTCTTCTTCTTCTTCAACAACAGCAGTTGGGTCTGCAAGTCCAGATTCACTGGAAATCATTGCCTTGACATTTTGGAGTTCATCTTCGTCATCGGTAAAGACACGGTTTTCTGTTCGAATCTCGGCTTGGTGATCGCCCGCTTCGATTGCTTCATCTGAATCAGCATAGAAGTCATCAGTCATTCGAGCTTTGAAATCTTCAAATTCATCACGACCAAAACTGCCTGTAAATTCCTTACCAGAAGAGGACATCAAATCATCGAGATTCTTTCGTTTTCCGAGATTAATATCTGGAGAATCCGGGGCATCACCAGAATAAAAGGAATCTTCCTCACCAAATTTAGGGAAACTACGTCCTTTGGGATCGTATTCTTCGATAGCCTCGACGACCAGGTCATGTTCATCCTCATCAATCTCTTCGTCTTCATAGGCAGTTCCAACGACATCAATCAGTTTGCTGAGAGCACGGGCGAGTTTCTTATCATCGCTGGCATGCTCTGTGGAGAGTTTCTCAACTTGCTTGAGCAGGCGCTCATAAGGAGTCCCAGTAAGAGCGCCAAGAAATCTTCCGAATCCTCCTCGTTTCTTCTTGGCCATGAGTCTTGCTTGTGACGAGGGGCTTTCAAAGATTGTGCTTTTTTGCAGTTGATTGATGAATCACCGATGCATCGGATGTACGTGGTCGAAACCTGGTTAGTAGAAGCGATGCGTTCCTACAACGCAGAATCGCATGCTATGAGGCATTCCTATGCGGCACAACTTCACCTGACAGGTCCCTTATTCCGAGATCTTGTAATTTGGGCTCTCCAAGCATTACCGGATGAAATTCTTGTGGGATTAGATGTTAATCCTGATCGCAAACATATCGAAGAAGTTCAGAATGCCTTCGAGGGACATGAACATGTCTCAAATCTCTTTGGCGGACAAGGCTACGTCATCAAGGAAGCACACGTCGTGAATAGGGGAGATTCCTATTCAGTTCACCACTTACCAGAAGAATGGACAGATGATTTGTTTTCTGGGCAACGCGGCTCAAGAGCAGGCCGTTTTACGCACTGGTTGCATACGCATCCAAATGCTCCTGCGATTCCAAGCGGACCTGATACAGATGCAGCTCAAGAAACAACGGGTGTCGATATGATTCTTGGCCTTCGGTTTTC
>JABGWN010000079.1 GCA_018645535.1 Methanobacteriota archaeon | reverse complement strand
CTCATCACTGGACTCGCACTTTCAAAGAAGCGCGCACATCGAGATATGCCCTCAACCCTCGGCCCAGGATCAATTCTCTTGGTCGATGGTGGCCTTGAACTGCGAACTATGAGTACTGATGTAAAACTAAATGTCACTTCGACAGAAGTCCTTCAATCGTTCAGAGATGCTGAACATGGACGACTTCTCAAACAAGTCGAGAAATTATCTGAACTTGGAGTTAATGTTCTCGCCTGTCGAGAAGGTATCGATGATGTAATGCATTCTCACCTCGCAAAAGCAGGTATCCAAGCATTCCGACGAGTTGCAAAGAGCGACTTAGAATTACTTGCAAGAGGATGTGGAGCATTGCTCGTTCCAACCATTCATCAAGCCAAAGAAAATGATATTGGAGTCTTCATCAAGAGTTACTGTGAGCGATGGGGCGATTCAGAACAATGGATACTAGAAGCAGACGAAGGTGGAGCAACATTTGTTGCAACAGGAAGTACTGAAACCGTTGTCAGTGAAGTAGAACGATGCTTTGCTGATGCGCTGGGCGTTGCTTGCAGATTGATGGAATCGCCTAAACTTGCTCCAGGAGGTGGTGCAACATACATCGCATTAGCACGTCGACTCCGCCGCTTTGCTGAAACCGTACCAGGGAGAGAACAACTCGCTATCGAGGCATTTGCTGATGGTTTGGAAACGGTTCCTCGAGTACTTGCCGAAAATGCTGGTATGGATCCTATCGATACGCTCTTGCAAATCGTTTCGCTTCAATCAACACAAAATGATGATTCAATCGGATTAAACGTTCTTTCGAGAATTCCAGAAAATATGTTCGAATGCGAAGTTGTTGAACCTTCCCGCGTTATTGAGCAAGCCATCTCTGGAGCAAGTGAGGCTTCTGTTGCCGTATTGCGTATTGATGATGTCCTCTGGGCACGACAAGAAATCAGCGTTCCTACAGACGTACAAGCATCTCTTGACGGCACAGCTCCAGACCGTAGATAAACTTGATTTGGATTTCGACAAATCATAACCACTCTATAAATATAGTAAATTCAGGGGTTAGGCATGGTCAAAGTTGGGATTGACGATGTGGCGATTCATTTTCCTCGCCTCTTCATGGACATGCGAGACTTCGCAGAAATGAGAGGCGCAGACTATGGTAAATTGAACAAAGGGCTTGGATTAGAAGCAATGGCTATTCCAGATGTTCACGAAGATACAGCGACAATGGGTGCCATGGCTGTCATGCGTTTAATCGATCGAAATGGGATTGATCCACGAACGATAGGAAGAATGTATCTTGGAACTGAATCTGCTTTAGATGGTGCAAAACCAACTGCAACCTACATACTCGATATGCTTACTCAACGTTATCAAGACCGTTTTGGAGAAGATTGCTTTCGAAATTGCGACGTAGTCGATATGACATTTGCATGCATAGGTGCTGTTGACGCTCTACACACAACACTCGATTGGGCTGCACGCTCAACACCGGAAGATGAGCGAGTTGGAGTTGTTATCTTCTCTGATAATGCAAAATACGATCTTGAATCAAGCGGAGAATACACACAAGGTGCTGGCGGTGGAGCACTTCTGATTCGTCAGAATCCAAGACTCCTTGAAATTCCAGATTGTTGGGGTGTCTCAACGACTCCAGTTCATGACTTCTTCAAACCCCGACGAAATGTCAGTCTTCGAAGTGTCATTACAAACGTCATGCAACTCGCTCAAGAAACTGGACAATCTCTCAAGAACGGAATTGTTGAGCGAATGGTCAAGCATCTTCCTGAATCCACAGTTCGTCGTCTGGGAATCTTCGCTCACGGTGAAGAATCTGTTAACGTCCATCGTGATGAACCCGTCTTTGATGGCCAATTCTCAAATCGCTGTTACCAGCAAGCTGTCCGCCAAGCGTTTTACAACTTCACTCAAAAGGCAATCAAACAGAAACGTTGGGATCCTGAACTCGATACTCGCTTCACCCAACAATGGTCTCGAATCATTATGCACTTGCCTTATGCGTTCCAAGCAAAACGTATGTTCCCTGATGTCTTCCGACACGATCGAATCGATACAGACATATGGCCAAATATTACTGAAAAGATTGGAGAACAACCAACAAAACCGAGTTCTGATGATCCTGAAGCCGTTATTGAATGGGAAAATGAGATGGATGGATATCGAAGAGCAATTTCGAAAACTCAAGAATACCTCCAATTCCACAAAGAACGTATCGAGAAAGGTCAACGTGCCTCTAGCCTCATTGGAAATCAATACACTGGATCCATTTTCCTTGCTCTGATGTCGACATTTGAATCCGACCTAGAAGATAATTCGAACCTTGAAGGCGAATTATTCGGACTCTGCGGATATGGCTCAGGAGCGAAAGCGAAGGTCTTCGAAGGCAAGGTCGCACCCCAGTGGCGGGAAGTTGTTGCTCGGTGGCAACTCTTTGAACGTCTTGCTGGACGTGTTGCAATCGACGAAATCACCTATGAGAATCTACACAAAGGCCTGCAAGAGAACAGTGTTGTACCTCCACGTGGAGAATTTGCTCTAGTAAATATTAGTGGAGAAGGAAACAATGAAGGTGCTCGAACCTACAAGTGGATTTCTCAATGAACTCTATATTCCATTAACAAAAGAAATCAATTTTCTTCTGATAGACCATCCAGCATTGCTTTAACAATCTCTTGAAGATCATAGTTGGGTGCCCAATTCCACTCTTCCTTTGCTACAGAGCCATCAATGGAATCAGGCCATGAATCAGCGTACTTCTGGCGAATATCTGGAGCGAAATCACATTTGAAACCGTCCACTTCTTGTGAGATTGCATCTGCCAATTCTTGAGCGGTGAACGAATGGCAATCGATGTTGTATCCTGCTTTAGACGGGCCAAGTGCGTCATTTGGTGCATCCATTAGCATCAGGGTGGCTTTGATGGCATCATCCATGTACAACATAGGCAGTCGTGTGTCAGGTCGAACAAAACATTCGTAGTGCCCATGATTGATTGCAGCTTCAAAAATCTCAACAGCGTAATCAGTAGTCCCTCCACCTGCTGGCGCCTTGTATGAAATAAGCCCAGGATAGCGAATACCACGAACATCAATACCGTAATTTTCCAAGTATTCCTTAGCAAGTGACTCCCCTCTCACCTTCGTTTCCCCATAAATTGTTGAGGGATTGAGATCTGTAATCTGTGGCGCATGTTTTGGAGCATCTGGACCAAAAACGGCTATCGAAGAAGGTGAGAACACTCGTAGTGAGCACTTCTTTGCAGCCTCGAAGACTGAGATTGTTCCTCCAACGTTTACCTTCCTGCAGAGTTCAGGGTTTTTTTCTCCAGTAGCGGAAAGCAACGCTGCTAAGTGATACACAGTCCCTACGCCTTCATCATTACACAGTTTGATAATCGAATCAGTATCTAAAACATCCAACGTCACATAGGGACCTTGCCTGGTTGTCTTTTGCTCCTTAACACTGCGGATATCGGAGGCAATTACCGAAGACGTACCGTGTTTATCTCTCAAAGCCTCGACAAGTTCAGTACCAATCTGACCTAAGGCTCCAGTGACCAGAATTTTTTCTTTTGTAACTCCCAACATAGTCACTCTCCTTAGCCAATATTGATATGGTATGCGCGACGGCCTAAAAGCCCGTTGATAGAGTTGAAGTACGTAATTGTCAGCGGAGGAGTGCTCAGTGGATTGGGCAAAGGTGTTACTGCAAGTAGCATAGGCGTCCTCATGAAAAGCGCTGGACTGCGAGTAACTTCTATCAAAATAGATCCGTATCTTAACAGCGATGCTGGAACAATGAGCCCGTTTGAGCACGGAGAAGTCTTTGTTTTGGACGACGGTGGCGAGGTGGATTTGGACCTTGGCAATTATGAACGATTCCTCGATCTCAACCTTGCTCGTGATAATAATCTCACAACTGGAAAGATTTACTCAAAGGTCATTGAAGCAGAACGCCGAGGAGATTATCTTGGTAAGACCGTTCAAGTGATTCCACATGTAACCGATGCAGTACAAGACTGGATTGAAGATGTTGCAAAACGTCCTGCGGATGGAAGTGATGTTTCTCCAGACGTATGTATTGTTGAATTAGGAGGTACTGTCGGTGATATTGAAAGTGCTCCATATCTGGAAGCATTGCGTCAATTCCAATTCCGTGCTGGTAGGGAGAATGTCATCTTTGTTCATGTTTCCCTCGTACCAGTGATGGGGCCTGTCGGTGAACAGAAGACAAAACCTACACAACATACTGTCAAAGAATTAATGGGGCTAGGAATCACTCCTGATGTTCTTGTTTGCCGTTCAACTAAGCCATTAACTCAAGAGACAAGGGACAAACTCGCGGCATTCTGCCATGTGGATTCGAAAGCAGTCTTTTCAACGCACGATGTCCCAAACATCTACCATGTACCCTTGATGCTTGAGGAGCAAGGCTTCTGCAACATCCTCGATATTGATTGCAATAAAACTGAAATCCTATCCGATTGGAGAAAGATGGCGCATCATCTTGACCAACTGGAACAAGAAGTCCATATTGCAATGGTTGGAAAATACACTGGCCTTTCAGATGCGTATTTGTCGGTCATTAAATCACTTCAACATGCAGCAATTGCAGTCGATAGGAAACTCCGTATCGATTGGATTGAAGCAAGTGATCTTGAAGGAAACAGAGATTCTGAAGCCTGGTCTCTTCTCAAGAACGCTCATGGCGTCCTTGTTCCAGGTGGCTTTGGAGACCGTGGGATAGAAGGAAAAATTCTGGCAGCACAATATGCTCGAGAAAGCAACGTCCCATACCTTGGAATTTGCTTAGGATTACAAGTGGCAACCATTGAGTTCTGTCGAAATGTGTTGGGAATCAACGATGCAACCTCAACTGAATTTGAACCTGATGCTGCGAACCCTGCAGTCATCTTCATGCCTGAAATCTCAAAGACACACCTTGGAGGAACAATGCGTCTGGGTTCGCGTCCAACAATCTTCCAAGTTGATGATTGTGTCACACGACGCCTCTATGGTGGATTAGCACAGGTCGATGAACGACATCGTCATCGCTACGAGATAAATCCCGACCTTGTGGAACAAATTGAACAAGCAGGATTACGATTTGTCGGGAAAGACGAGAGCGGACAACGCTGTGAAATCTTTGAACTCGAGAACCATCCGTTCTTTGTTGGTGTTCAGTATCACCCTGAATTCAAATCAAGACCAGGACGACCAAGCCCCCCATTCCTTGGTTTGCTTCTTGCATCAAGTGGACAAGAATTGCCTTAAGATTCAAGGATACGAATGACTCGTGTTGTTCGATAGCCCTGTAGTAGTTTAACGAAACGACGTTGTTGATATTCTTCATCGAGTAAAGGATCGCCTGTATCGATACGCACACTGGATAAACCGAGGAGTTTCGATGGTGTTGCAACACCGAGGATTGATTCAAACCCAATGGCCCGAAGAACATCTGGTGAAAGTTGTAAGTTACCCCGTCCAATAAGGAATCCTTGACCGCCCATCGGTGATAAGAGAAGAAGACGTGGTCCTTCGTATTCTACGAGATGATGCAACAATTGTTGCTCGTTCAAATCAGAATGAATTGTTCCTTTATGTTGAATATCG
>JABGWN010000078.1 GCA_018645535.1 Methanobacteriota archaeon | reverse complement strand
GTACAAAATAGGCTCAGAATGTGGGCATGAACCAAGCGCAATGCTTGCCAAGATGGAAGCCCTAGCCTCGCTTGAGAATAAAGGGCCTCAAGCGACATCTTCCCCCACAAGTGGTGCGATTCAAATCATGACAATCCATGGGGCGAAGGGATTGCAGGCCCCTGTAGTTATAGTTACAGGATTATTCGAAGCAGGTCGTCGAAGTTCAAGCAATGATGCCCAAAAGAATGTCCTCATTACTCCTGACGTAATTGCAGGACGAATCCAACCTTGGAAATCTAAAGATAAGCCACTTGATGGTCTTTGGATGCTTGCGAATCAAATGAACAAGGCTCAGAATTTAGCCGAGTTGCGACGACAATTCTATGTCGCTCTCACAAGAGTACGTGATCGCCTTATCTTTGCAGGTTCTCCTTCAAAGACGAGTGCCATGTCGACTGAAGGTTTCATATTGTCAACCGGAAATATCTCTGGAAATAACATGGGAGATTTACTCTTGGATGGATTGCGCTACATGGGCGTCGTATCGAATGCAGAACAGCCTTGGAGTCTCAAAGGGGATGCACAAGGAGAGCGCTTGACCGATTACCAAAAAATCAAACTGGTTATCGACCCATTAGGTGTCTTTTCCTCATCCGGACTTCCAACAGATTCAGTTCATGGTATCAGAATCTATCATCATCCAAATTGCTTTAATCAACAAACACCAGTCTCAGTTCTAAGTGAATGGCTAGAAGTTGAATCCAATCTGAATTACCAAGTTGAGGAAGTATTGGAAAACGAAATTGCAACCATATCCCCTTCTCTAAAAATGACTGCCCACGGCCTAGATGCAGCGTATTCGTGCCGCAGAAGATTCTGGTTAAATCACGTGCGTGGTTGGCAGACGGAGCCCTTCAACATCCAATCTAAGGCAAGAACCATTTCCGGGGAAGAGGAACTAAAGGACAGAACTGGAGGAGAAGATTATGACGGCGAATCTTATGTTGGATGGCCTTCGGCAACGTCATTCGGTTCAATGTTTCACCGCCTTGTTGAGATCGGTCTTGCGAATCCAGCAACAATGCAATCAGAAGATTCACCACTCTCTCTCGAATGGATGAACGGACAAGAGAGTCGCTTACTTGAAACGAAAGAAATCGATGATGCGATTACATCTGAATCTGAATGGCACAAACTTTCGTATGAAGAGCAACAACAAACACGAGCCAGAATTATCGAACTTGCTGAGTTATTATCTGAGGGCTTACTCGGAAAATTAGCGGAAGGAAAGGAAGTAAACGGCCGATTTGTAGAAGGGTTACAAACTGAAGCCTCGTTTTATTTCACAAAAGCTGTAGAATTAACCGATGTTTATCGTAATCCAACCTCCGGTCTTTCCCAATCAATTGTCACTCAAATTGAGAACGTAGAGATCACCTTTGAAGGCCAGGCGGACATCGTCTTAGCAGGCAGCGAAAAGAACGATAAATGGCTCCAAGTTGTTGACCTAAAAACCTCAGGTTCGAGAACGGATGTCTTGTCCGATCATAACTTACAAAAAGAAATTGAGGATTGGGATTCTTCTTCTCCTCAAAATGATGAAGAGGTCGAGATGTTACGAAATCACCGTCTCCAACTTACTCTCTATTCGATGGTATTCCAGAAACAAGAGTCCTTCAAATCGGAAGATGTTCGCCGTAGAATCAAGCCACCAGCTCTTCTCATCAGTACGTCTGGAAGACTTGTTGAAATGCCTCTGAAGATGTATGAGGAAGCACAGACAGAACTCTCATCGCTCTTGGAATGGATTGCAGCGCTAACTGCAAATGAAAATGTTGTTAGCGAGCCGAAAAGACTTCCAATCGATTCAATCGATATATGCAAAAAGTGCCCATTCTACAAAGGAGAACTTCGAATGTGTGGGCCTGAAGGAATTGATTTGGGAATCAACAACTAAGCCTTCTTTCCAAGAATGGCTAACGTTCCAGGCTTTCCATCATGAGCATTGGCTCTCCAAGCATGAATCTCTTGGAATCCAACATCTTTCCACATCTGAATCCATTCTTCTTCTGAAAATGTTGACATATGAACGTCAAGGGCTTCAGGCCATCCGAGACTGTCTTCATGTTCTGCATAATGATCGATACCAATTACGGCCCATCCACTTTCTTCTAACCAATCATCGTGTATGGATTGAAGCATATTCTTTGGGTCCTTGAGATAATACAGGAATTCCATAGAATGAACGAATTGATAGGTTTGATCAGGTTTCGTTTCTGGAAATTTTGCACAATGATATGTATTGTTCATATCGACTTCCTTTGCCTTCTCAATCATATGTTCCGCGCCATCATAGCCAACGGCTTCAACGCATGCAGGATGCTGGGATAGTTTCCTAACAACCCAGCCATTTCCGCATCCGAGATCGACTGCTGAAAAGGCAACTCGGTCAGTTAGCACCCGTTCCATAGCAACGTCAATCATTTCATTGACAGCGTTAGCATGACCTCGTTCCATTCCTTCATCCTTGCCGAGATGCGCCCAGTGATTGAAGACGTCCGTAGCTTCCTGCATGAACCTCCGAAGGCGTATATGAAAAAAAGGCATCGAAAGCAACATCATCCGACTCCCCTTGGAAGTATCATGAGCATCAATACACAATCCATCGACGACGTCTTGTTTCCAAAAATTGAAGCATATTTAACCGGTATGCTTGCAGTTTCACCACGGCACACAATCGCTTGGGAATGCAGTGGTAACCCAGAAGGAATACCAGTTATTGTGATTCATGGTGGACCAGGCGGTGGGAGTCAGCCATCATATCGACGGTATTTTGATCCACAGAAATGGAACATCATCCAATTTGATCAGCGAGGGTGTGGTAAATCAACTCCCTATGCAGACTTAGAAGACAATACGACAATGCACCTCGTTTCAGATATTGAAGCACTCCGTGAACACTTCGGAATTGATTCATGGCACGTCTTTGGAGGTTCATGGGGGTCAACACTTGCCCTCATCTATGGGCAAAACCATCCCGAACGCGTACGTTCATTCATACTGAGAGGAATCTTCATGTGTAGAAAATCAGAACTTCACTGGTTCTATCAAGATGGAGCAAGTCATGTATTTCCTGATGCTTTTGAATCATACTTCAACCATATTCCTAAGGATGAACAAGATGCTCTCATTCCTGCCTATTACAAACGATTAACCGACGAAGATGTTGAAGTCCGAAGAGCAGCTGCCAAGGAATGGACACGGTGGGAAATGGCAACGAGCCGCCTCTTCCCTGACCCATCGTATCTTGAAAAGGCAGAAGATCTTGATTTCGCCGTAGCCTTTGCTCGAATAGAATGCCATTATTTCATTAATGCGATTTTCGTCGAGGAAGCATACATACTGAATCATTCGAAAATAATTGAACACATTCCTGCCGTCATTGTCCAAGGCCGATACGACATGGTATGTCCTGTGAAAAGCGCCTGGGAATTACACAAGAAGTTACCTTCATCGGAGTTGATCATCGTTCCAGATGCCGGCCACTCTATGGGAGAAGTGTCGATTGCAAAGTCCTTAGTGGATGCGACAAATGTCCTCTAGGGGCGTTATCTTACTTAATCAGCAAATTGTGAGTATATATCTGATAAGGGAGAAGTAGGAGGTT
>JABGWN010000077.1 GCA_018645535.1 Methanobacteriota archaeon | reverse complement strand
GATGTTGCAAATGTCAAATCTGAGATGATTATCATGCATCCGCTTCCTCGTGTTGATGAGATTCATCCGAGCGTTGATTCGACTCGACATGCACGATATTTCGAACAAGCTTTCAATGGCGTTGTTGCTCGAATGGCTCTTCTTTGCAGATTGTTGAACATCGAAGTTCCTGCTGAAATTCATGGAGGTGAGGCTTGATGGCTGACGAACATAACATGAGAAGAGTCACAGCAATTCGAAATGGAACTGTTATTGATCACATCCCATCAGGACAATCACTGAAAGTTCTCGAACTCCTCAACATCGCTCGAGATACCTCTGTCCCTGTTTCCTTGGTCATGAACGTCCCCTCGAAGAAGATGGGCTCTAAGGACATCGTCAAGGTCGAAGATCGTGAATTGACACAAACTGAATTAGATCGTCTTGCCCTTGTAGCACCTGACTCCAGTATTGCGATTATTCGCGCATATACTGTTGCAGAGAAACTTGAGGTTAATCTTGGAAAAGAAGTGCGAAATGTTGTTCAATGCACATTCTCAAACTGCATTACACAGAACCTACGTGAGCCACTTCCACATCGACTACGAGTCACAAGTACCGATCCGTTGACACTTCGTTGCCACTATTGCCAGCGACCACAGGACTTGGATGAATTGATTCACAATTTACTCTAAATCCACATCGAGTAAGTCTCGCATGTCGCATGCTTTGCATGTTGCACCAGAAGTAGGAGAACCACATCGTTCACACTTCATTGGATGAGAACGAACTGGAGCAGGTTCCTGCTTTGCAACCATTTTGATGTTATCAGCCATTCGTACAAGGCTATGACGCGTACCTGGGACATCTTGCTCCATTTGTGCAACAATATCTCGGTATCTCCATCGAAGAGCACCTTGAGCATACGGGCATTCTTCATGATGCATTGGAAGTTGTTTATGCATTGCAAGTAGGTGAATCTCTTGCTCTGGAATCCAACGGAGTGGAACGATTCTCGGAGGCAATCCGTCAACAGGTGAATCTGTATGAGGAGCGAGTCGAAGAGTTCTGTCGATGTCTCCATTCGCCATATTCATCAAAACTGTTTGAGCCATATCATCGAGATTATGCCCAAGAGCCATGACATCTGCATCAACTTGTGCAGCAAGGGCATTGATTCCTTGCCTTCGAAACACACCGCAGTAAGAACATGGCATTGTCGAAGCGCCTGCACTTTTCTCTGTAACCATAGGCAATCGACGAACGACTTCATCCATTTGATGGAATTCAAGAGATTCGTATGAGGTGGTAATGAATTCAACGCCAAGGTCTTCACAAAGATCGATTGCACATTGCATCGATGGAGGGCGGTACCCTTCGATTCCTTCATCCACACAGCCTGCAACGATTCTGACATCTCGGCGCTTACCAACTAGATCGACTATCAATGTGAGCAGCACAGCAGAGTCTTTACCTCCAGAGATAGCTACGAATATGGTGGTACCTTTTGATTTATCAAGAACAAGTTGCTTACGCAGTTCTCTTCCAACCTTTTTGCGAATTGATTGTTCAAGATGAGTCCCACATAGAACTCGCCCCGAGTAGGCCTGCTCTACAACAGCATCCTTCCCGCAGACATCACAGACTGGAGCCTGGAAAAGAGCCTGCGTGGGTTCCGCCATGGTAATTCGTCTCAATTCCACCATTAAACGCCTCCGATTGATACGCTTGTATAAATTGAAAATCCAATTGGAAATTGTAAAATTCAATTGGATAATTTCGAATAAAATAAAGATTAGACTATTCTCTGAGCGCGGTAAATATTGATTAGAATGGTATCCGCGCCCGATAAAATCTCAAATTGCAGTTGGGATTTTCAAACAGGCCTACAAATCCCCCTACGGGGGAATAGTTTCGGGAAAGTTCTTGAATGGTACGCAGTTGTGAGAAGGTTTGAGCAACCATGCTGGACAGTGTTTTTTCTGGTCTTTGTGAAATCAAGGATGCACGTCATGTTCGGCTTTTCGACCAGTTCGGAAATGAATATGCAACGACGAAGCGGTGGCCAGAATCACTTCAAGAACAGCGTGCTGAATGGGCTCGATGTGCTGCAGTTGCAACATCTTTGGGACTTGAAGAACTTCATGAAGTTTGGATCGAATCAAGACGGCTTACGGTTATTGACCAGATTGATACCGGTGTATTTGCTGCTATCTCAGGCAAAAACGGCAAGAAAGGTATCTGGCGTTACCAGCTTACACGTCAACGACAGCGAATAAATGCAACAAAAACACAGGTGATTTGATGTTTGATTTACCACACAGCGAGCAAATAGATGAAGAGTTAGACGTATCACCAGGTATGATTCAACCGTTTGAAAACGGCTACATTACCACTTGGGTTGGTCGAAGAAAAACGCCTTATGGCCACCGACTCGTACGTGCGGGTCGAATCATTGGATGGTTGTGTGAAGGAGATAGCGCAACAAAACTTCTTGGAGGAAGCGATGCACGAGATGCCTTGGAATCCGCAGAAGAAGGAGCCCACAGACTTGTTGGCTATGCTTGTTCACTCAGAGGTCTTGGCTCACTAGCAGCCCTCATTCCCGAGGCTTTTGAATTTCAAGCAGACGTTCAAGGCCTCTCAGCAGGCTCTTCGTTAACTGATCGACTCTTCGCTCGGAATATTTCTGCCGTTCTTTCCACACTTGAAGGCTACGACCACGTTCGAGGAGCACTTGCAGCAGATCAAGGAATTCTTATCGATAGTGCAGGCAATCTTCCCGGCAAGGCGGAAGAACTCGCCTCAAGCATCTCATCTCTTTCTGATTCGATGACATCACATCAATCGACGTTAGGTGGAACTGAACAAGGGTATGCTACATTAAAGATGGGAGATGCATCTGTATTGCTTGCGTCAAGCAGTTCGATCGTCATTGCAATTTGGACTGAACTCGATACAAATCATGCACGCCTTTTGACAGACTTAACGGCTCAACTCGATGGCGAGATTGGTACCTATGCGGAG
>JABGWN010000076.1 GCA_018645535.1 Methanobacteriota archaeon | reverse complement strand
CGAACTTGCACCACAGGTTGACCGTCGTATTTTATCTGAAAGTCGACCGAGCCGTGTGGCCCTTATCGGTCGAGAGATTGTTCCAATCCCTCTTCCTGATCCTGAGATGTTTTTCCCTGAAGATTTGGGTATTGCACCACCAACAAAAAAACTCCCATTGATATAAAATTCGACTTGCTTTTAAAGGGTCGAATGTTTAGTAATCATGGAACAACAATCGAACCCGAATATATTGCTCGTAGGTGTCGGCGGAATTGGTGGCATGACCATCGAACTTCTCGCTCCAGCACTTGAACGAATTCAGAGTACATGCACTATTACTCTCATGGACGGTGATATTGTGGAGGCCACAAATCTTGGTCACCAACGATTTACAAAGTCTGACATTGGGAAGCCAAAGACAGAAGTGCTTGCTCAAAAGTTTACAGATTTCGAATATGTAACATGCCATTCCGTTCCTGAGAATCTAAGAACCGCAGAGCAACTTGAAGGCTATGACTTCATTCTCATAGGCGTAGATCGCCCTCTTCCTAGGCGATTAGTTCACGTTTCAGAAATCCCATGGATTGATATGAGGTCTACTGGAGATGGCCACGTTTACTTCACAAATGAATCACATACTGATTTGGTAACGATGATGACACCTGACCATGAGCCTGCAAGTTGTCAAATCAAAGGAGCACTCGAAGCAGGAAACATTCAGTTTGGCTATGTTAACGCTGCTGCGGCTGGTGCAACATGGCTCATAGGGCGTCTAAGAAACCAACCAGTTTTGAAAGAACGAATGGGAAGCATCATGTTTGGAGAACTCAAATTTCCAGAGGTGAGCGCTTGATTCCTGTACCAAAACTTGAGGAAATGGGATTGACATTCGAACATTGGATGGCTGCTTGTCACCAAGCCGAAGCAAAGGCTGTTGAGACCGAAGAACTGCTTCTCGTCCAAAGGCGAGCTGCTGAGCATGGGCGATGGGATTTAGTGTACAACCTTTCATTGATTGCAGGACTAGAAACATCTGTGCTCATCGATGCGAATGGATCAATTCAGATTGATTGGGGAACACCTGGCAGAGTCCCATTACGTCCGCCTGTTGGAATGATGGCCCCCTTCCGTTTGTGGGTTCACACACATCCGGGATTCCATGCATACTGGAGTTCAACTGATAGAAACAGTCTCGCTGTGGCTCAAGGTATCCTTGACCGAGCTCTTGTCTTAGGAGCCCCTGGGGTAAAAGAAAGTCGTAATATGGTGGAAGAAGATTCTACAAAACGGATTGGCGTTACTGGCCCACTCTCTTCATGGACTGAGCAAGAGATTGTCACCTGGGACCATTGGCTTGAATCCGATAAAAAAATAAAAATTCAGGTGATGGCTTGAGTTCAAACGTCCGTCCACCGAAGGATGATGAAGAGAAAATAAAAGCACAGATAGCTATTCTTCAAGGAAAAGCAAAGCCCCTGAAAGATGTGATTGCTGATCTGCTTGGCGAAGAACCTGAACAAGCACTCGTTGATGCTGTTGAGAACAATATTCTCCTCGCTCAAGAACTCGAAGAATCCATTGATTTAACAGCGATTCTCAAATCGATTCAAACTATGAGTGAAAAATGGGCTTAAGCATTCTCATAAGTTGCTCGACGTCCTTCAATAAGAGCTCTCAGTCCCTTCAATCCTTCGAGTTCCATTGCAAGTCTAATTCGTTCAGTAAATTTGAGTGATTTAATTTGATCTCATATACTATACTAAAACTAAACTCAGATCGCTAATCATAACAGCAAAATGAATCTGAACATAGAATAATTCCACGGAAATTATTCATTATTTGCTACAGTCGACAACGATTGACATCGGGCGCATTGGTGATGAAACCCTCTCATCGAAATCAGGGGTTCGTCTGACAAAACATTTTGAATAATCTATTTTGTTCAATATCGGTGTCCCATCAGTATCGTAGTAATGTAAGAAATTAATATCCGTAAACTCAGTACTGTCTAAAAGTGATTTCGTAGATTCATATTTTGGGAACCAAACATGGCCTCCATCTACGACTTTTTTCTTTATTCTGAGATATCTACCACCGCCACCACGGTCAAAAATTATATTGCCATGCTTATCCTTTTTTGATCTTTCATGTAGAAGATCACATCGATAATCCGGCATTGAAAGTCTAAACAAGCCTCCAGGCTTTAGAACACGATAGATCTCATTGATAGCAGACTTTAACTGGTCGTAATCTATGTGTTCAAACACGTCTTCCGATTGAAAGATATCAACGCTATTATCTGGTAAATCTATGGCTCCAGTAACATCGTGTTTGATATGAAACTCATTCCACCATTCTGACTCTGGCTTCAGTGTCAAACCAATGAAAGGTACATTTTCCCTATTTACCTCTGGAAGGTCTCCTGCATAGAGATAAATATTCTCAGATTCTTGAAGGTCTTTGAATTCCATACTGTTTTGGCTGCTAATCAATGGAAATAAACCTAACGATGATGCAAAACTAATCAATCAATGAGTGGCAAATGGGATTAAGCATTCTTGTATGTTGCTCTACGTCCTTCAATAAGAGCACTCAGTCCTTCCAATGCATCGTCTGTAGAGAAGATTTGATTCAATCCTTCGAGTTCCATTTCAAGTCCTTTTGACAGAGTCGTTGATCCAGTTGCATCAATACGGGCACTGGCCATTGCAAGTCCAATTGGTGCAGTAAATTTGAGTGATTTAAGTTGACGTGCAACTGTTTTGTCCTCAATATCAAAGCCTTCAGGACATCCACCAGCGAGAAGTGTGGCCATGTTTTCATCCGCATAGAATTTCTTAGCAAACTGTACAACAGGACTGCTTCCATTTGAAGGAGTTCCAGGATATTTGTTCGCTGGTTTTCCAGTTGAATGGATTGTTTGAATGGTTGCATTTACATCGTTAACATCGACCAGATGAGTGACAAGTCCAACATCAGTTGCAGTCTGAGCATTCATGAAATTCCCTGCAAGAACTGCCCAGCGACCAATCTCTCTTCCTGCAATACGAGCAGGACGCTGCGTTCCTCCAAGAGCAGGATAAATCCCAATACTCGTCTCTGGGAATCTGAATTGGGTTCTTCTCGTACCAATGCGGAAATCACAAGCAAGGGCAAGTTCAAGCCCACCACCAAGAGCCAATCCAGTGGTTAATGCAACAGTTGTTTTGGTTGAGTCTTCTAATGCTGACAAGAGTACATGCCCATTCTCAGTAAATACTTCAATGTCTGGAATTGAATCTGAACGGATTTTATCGACGAAGAATTTGACATCCGCTCCTGCGACAAAGGCTTTTCCTGCACCATCAAGGACAATTGTTGTCACTGCATCATTGGCATTAGCAGTCTGAACTGCTTGTGTCAATTGTTCAACGACGACTTCATTCAGAGCGTTCATTGCTTCTGGACGATTGATGGTGATGGTTGCAATTCCATCTTCTGTATGGAGATCAACATAGGAAAAGTCCCAGTTGGATGTTTGTTGTTCAAAGAATTCTGGAAGGTTCCATGTGTCTCCGGCAAGTTGCTGATATGCTGAGGCCATACGGTATGCTTCATCAACTCCGAGACGGTTCATGAGTTCGAATGGACCCTTAGCCCATCGAAGTCCGACCTTAGCACCTCGGTCTACATCTTCCATCAAACAAATGTCTTCATCAACAATTTGTGCTGCAACACCAAACACGACGCCTAACAGACGTTCTGAGACAATCGTATACTGTTCTTCATTGTAAGAATCATCATCTTCAATCGGCCACATTGCATTGTTTCCAACTAGGTCCCTTAGATTCTGTGCCCCAATATATCGAGGTGTGTTCAATTGTTCAGCGAGATAATCAGTGGAATGTAGAGCAATTGGAGGACCTGTCAAATTCATCAAACCGAATGGACCCAGACCTATCCGGAACGCTTTACGAGAAATTGCATCGATTTGAGCTGCGCTCGCAATTCCTTCTTCGAGAAGAAGACATGCTTCATTGAGCCAAGGAACGAAGAAACGATTGACAACGAATCCAGGTCTGTCCTTGCAAACAATGACCACTTTTCCGAGTGTTCTGCAGTATTGAACGGTTCGAGCAAGCGTTTCTTTCGAAGTTGTTTCGGCAGGAATGACTTCGATAAGTCTATTCTTAGCTGGATGATAAAAGAAATGTAAACCAACAAAGCGATCAGGTCGTCCAGTCGCTTCAGCAAGAGCATTAACTGACAACGATGAGGTATTCGAGGCAAGAATCGTATCTTCACCACAGACTTCGTCGAGTGTCGAAAAGACTGCTGTTTTGATGTCAAAATCTTCGAAGACTGCTTCTATGACGAGATCCGTATCTACCGCAGTATTCTCAACTCCAATGACATCCGTAATGCGATTCAATGTTGCATCGACTTCCGCTTGTGAAAAGATACGGCGTTCAATAGCCTCTGAAAGAAAATTCTCGATAATTGAACGGCCACGAGCAACATATTGTTCCTCTCTGTCAACCATTTGGACGCTAAATGCTTCTTGAGCACTTTTCTGGGCAATTCCAGACCCCATGTTCCCCGCACCGACGATTGCAACGTTCTCAACAGCCTTCATGTCTTAGTCGAACAGCAAACCGTTCATGAATCATGCGCTTTCACGTTTTGTTGCTAAGTGTTGAAAAGAAATCAAGTATACCTATTGTTTCCGATTAAATATGCCCGAACCTCCAATGATTTTACCCCCGACCGAATTAAGAACAATCAGCGACAAAATCAGTGAAACAATCCAGACTGGTGGACAGATTCGGACACTTCTTTCAGACCATTCTACTCAAGGTCCATTCGATATCGCTTGGGAGGTTGATGCTGCCGTCGAAGCATTGGATGTTTTTGGTTCACGTTGGACAATCGAGATTCTCTCAACGCTTTACATAGCCGGGGATCGCAGATTCAACGAAATGAAGCATCTTCTCAAAGGAATATCTTCCCGAACACTTTCTGACAAACTGCGTTATCTTGTTGAAGAAGAACTCGTAGTTCGAAGTGTCAGTGAAGGACCGCCAATTCGAGTCACATACCGCCTTTCAGAACATGGGAAAACTTGCGGAAGATTACTTTCCCCGCTTGTTGCATTCATGAAGATCCACAAAGGTTCAATCATCGGAGCTTAGACTCAAAGAGACGATGGTTTAAGATACCAAAAAGCAAAACGGAATCTATGGCACTCTTAGCGCAATGGGTTCGGCAGAGGCCATGGCTCGCTGCTGGAATTGCGGGTGCTGCTGGCGGTGTTGCTGGATTAGCCCACGGGGTTGTAGCGGCTGCATCTGCAGCCTCAGCATTCGCCTTTGGCGGGGTTGCTTCAAAGCGACAACATATCGAACATCCGTTCAGAACCCGTGTCCTGCGTACACTCGAACGACATCCTGGTCTATGCTACCGTGAACTTCAACATGAACTCAGTGCTGCAAATGGCACCCTACGGCATCATCTTGATGTTTTGCAAAATGAAAGATGTATTACAGTCATGCCAGTCAATGGAAGAACGTGTTACTTTGCTGGAGGTCCAGCACAGGTAGAAATCTTACAAGCGATGACTGCAAGTCAAGAGATGGTTGCTTCAAGCCTTCCTATTGGCTTGTCTACCGTTCAAAGACAAATTGTTGATGAGATTCTCGAAGAGGGGACGCCAAGGACGCAAGCAGAACTTGCACGACAAATTGGACGTTCTCGAGCAAGTGTTCATTCTGCCGTAAAGGTGCTTCGTCGCAGGGGTATTCTTCGACAAGATCGTCTCGAGATAGGACCGCACATTGAGCCTGAGACATTCCAACGCCCAGAACGATTACGATATCAATGGGAAGACGGACGACAACGTTGAGTTCAATAACCGCTTTCCAGAAAGCAATTGATGCACAGTCTTCAAAGACCATCGGTGAATGTGACGGTCCATGCTCAATGTGCGGTTGGACGAGATACCTATGCCAACGAGCGATCGCTCGATTGACCGATTAGTCGGTTGGTTTGTTGAATCATTTTGTTTTGTACGCAGAAAAGGTGAAGCAACTGCAGATTATGGTTCAGCTTCTCCAATACATCGCATGCTTCGAGATCATATTCTTCCAAATCCGAGAGATTCCTGGGATGCTCAAATGCTTGCTGATGAATTAGCAATGACACCCGCTGCTTTGAATCATCATCTCACACGATTGATCGACTCTGGTTTGCTTACCTTCGCAAATGAAGGAAAGGGCTGGAGGCGTTACATGCTTCGAGGAGGAGGATTATCTCAAGCCTTGGAACTTTGTTCTGCCCAATACCGACTAATGACTGAACAGAAAATGGATCGCATAGGCGCCTTTTGGAATCGAACTGGAGAGCGTTTAGCAAATGAATTACCAGAGGATTCTGCTTTACCACTGACACTCGCAATTGTTGATTATCGACCACCAAACGAAGAAGGAGGGGCAAGCGTCCTGACCCAATGGATGGCAGATTTAGGAATGTTAGGTGAACGCCCAGGTGATGAGTTGCGAGAAGGTTCTATTTCTGAAAGATTGTTTAAGATGCTCCTTGAAACAGATACACCGATTTCATTGGATGATGCGGATGAAGCAATACCTGGACAAAAAGCCCGTTTGGGACGAATGTTTGAACGATTTAGAACATGTGGACTCATCGAACGAATTCCACGAACGGATCGACTTCCTATGGCGCTATGGTCGGCAATGATAACCCAACACCAACGCCGTGGAGAAGACTGGATGTTGAAGAAAGGAGGATTCATGCGTTTGGTTCCTGAAGGACAACATGCATCATTACTCAAGCCCTTAGCGAAGGGTAAACTGACGATTGAACTTGTTGAAACTGCAATGAATGATATCACCTCAACCGATCAAATGCTGCTTCTGAACTTACTTGGTGGGCGGTTGCCTCTGGGCTACAGAATGATTGGAGAGTCCCCAGACGTAGCAAAACAAAATGTCATTACTCGTTTAGATCGTGTTCTTCGACGAATTCGACGAGTTGGTGACATGATCGAAGAAGTCTTGACAACAGGCGATGAATGATGAGTACGATTGGATTCGATACTTTCGAACCTTGGTCGGGTGAAGAAAGACCTCTCTATCTTGCTCCTATGGCTGGCGTTTCAGACCTTCCTTATCGTTTATTAGCCAAAGAATGCGGTGCTGACATCACCATTACTGAATTCACCAACAGTACAGCCTTGAGCCGGGAAGCAACCACTTCATGGAGAAAGATGGAATCTGACCCAAGAGAGACACCATTTATTCCTCAAATATTTGGAGGAGAAATGGAGGATATGGTAACTGCGGCATCGATGCTTCAGGAAAGTGCAGATGTTATCGATCTAAATTTTGGGTGTCCAGCTCCAAAAGTCACCAATATTTGTGCGGGTGCTGCATTGATGGGTGAACCACAGAAACTTGTTTCAATGGTTGAACAGATTGTTGATGCGATCGACATACCAGTAACTGCCAAAATGCGTCTTGGAACTGGACAAGGACCAAACAATGCTGTTGATATTTGCCAATCTCTAGAAAAGGTTGGTGCTCAGAGATTGTGCATCCATGGACGAACTCTACGACAACGCTATTCTGGTATTGCAGATTGGGAGACGATACAGATCGCTGCCAATGCAGTTGACATTCCGGTCGTTGCAAATGGGGACATTACAGACGCAGAGAGTGCACAAAGGTGTCTTGAATTGACAAATGCATCTGGGCTTATGGTTGGAAGAGCAGCCATTGGGAGGCCTGATGTTTTTGGACGAATTAAAGTAGGATTAGGTTGGATGGATGAGTCTGAATTACCATGGGTACAGTTACATGAAGATTCATGGGAATTCATGGGTGAAACATCAAAGGCATTTGCGAGCAGAAGATGGTGTTGGGATCGCTATGTCGAACTCTGTCGAGAAACAACTGGACTTGCTAAGCAATCAATGCAACGACACGCTATTGCATTTTCAAAAGGATTGCCTGGAGCAAAGTCTGTTCGAACACTCATGCATGAGTTATCAGATGTAGACGAATCGGCTCAAGCGATTTCAAACTTCTTGCAGCCAAAGGCTGAATCAGAAAGTTGACTTCCACTCTTCGAGGTCATTTGCTTCTGCCCATGCCTCATCTGTGGTTTCGCCACGTAGTTTGAGAACTTCTCTGGAGAGAAGCCAGTAAATCAGTGCGAGAGAGTGACGACTCTTGTTGTTTGCAGGAAGTGCTACGTCTACATTTCGCAACTTGTTGTTTGCATCGACAAGTCCAACGATTGGTAGACCTGTGTTAACTGCTTCACGAAGTGATTGTTGGTCAGATGCTGGATCTGTTACGAACAAGACGTTTGGCTCTTTGTAGGAGCGAAGTGCTGGATTTGTTAGGCTTCCAGGAATAAAACGTCCGACTGCGGAAAGTGCTCCGATTGCTTCTGCAAACATACGAGCTGGCCTCTGTCCATATTGTCGTGCAGAAACGACCATGATTCGAGATGCATCATATTGGTTCAGGAATGATGCGATGATGCGAATGCGAGTATCTGTAGCGTTCACATTTAGGAGGTAAAGACCGTCAGAATTGACGGAGTCAATGAAGCGTCCCATGTCCGCACTCTTCTGTTTTGTACCGATGTTTACACCAGTCTCTTCGTATAGTTCCAGTGGAATCAAAAGACTTGTTTCTTCCGACATGTTGTTGCCTCAGCAAACAACCGACCTAAAGCCTCTTCTTAACCGCTTCGCAGCATCTCCCCACCCGAAAAGATGGGATTGTATGCGAAGATATCAAAATAGATGAGTCTTAAAATGAATATATGGGGGTCACATTTGCAGAGGGAAGTGAGGGCCCTGATGGGTTTTACATCGATTCAAATGGAAACCCATTGCCAGTGAGTGCGAGTGAACTCGAGCGCTATACATACTGTCCTGTATCATGGCGACTAGCGAAAGAAGGAGCAGCCGGCATGGGTGAAGCCATCACCAGTGGTATTGAGAAGCATAAGCAAATTCATGAAGGAATGAATGAATTCCAAGCCTCGCTCATCAAATTACGACGGGAACTCCTCATCTGGACATGGTGGTTTGGAATTATTATCGCTTTTGCAATTGATGCTGCTGCTTTTGTCTACATCGATGATTTGATGAATTCTCCAATTGAAATGGCTAAGATCCTATCCATGTGGTCTGTTTCGTGTCTAGCAGCCGCAATTCTATCAATCGTATTGCCATGGCGAAGTTGGCTAAATATGGAACCTACTGTTTCTGAAATTGAAACATTATCAAAGAACTTTGAATCAACAGGTCTCAAACCGGCATGGAATCCAATCGGGTTCCTTGGAGGTTGGTTTTCTGGAGGAAAAACTGAGGCTGGTCTCTTATTGGCTACAATTGTCATCGGCCTGCATGCAATTGCCTTAGCAGCAGCTGATAACCGAAGCCAAGCAGGTTTCATACTCATCGTTACTGCATTCGTATGGACATTTCTAGCGACCTGGCAATTACAAAAGTCTCTCTTTGCAGAGAATGAAATGATTGAGAACAGAGAGCGTGCTGGATTAGACGAAGACACCGAATTAGTCTATTCAGATGATGATGAATCAAGTGGATTACTTCGAGATGAGGAAACTGGGTTGAGAGGAAGACCCGATCAAATCGTCATTATTGATGGTGAATTCATTCCAGTCGAACAAAAAACTGGACGCGTGCCAAAGAAGCCTCACCGATCTCATCGAGTACAACTTCTGGCTTACGTTTCTCTGGTTGAGACAAACACAAAGAAATCCCCTCCATATGGTATTCTAAAGTATGGTGAGGAAGACGTGCATCAGGTCTTTTGGGATCAACATGCTAAGGAATCCCTGTTTTCTAGTATCAAAGAAGTACAGAAGCTCATGGTCGAAGGCGGCGCTAAACGAAATCATGAGCGTGAAGGGAAGTGCAAAAACTGTAGTCGAAGACATGCTTGTGAACAATCACTGTTCACAGAGTAACACATTCACCATCAGCTTGTGGAAACTCGATACAGGTTCTTGTAACGGTTATTGTCATAAGGAAACTGTCTTCACCGATACCCGCTAGACCGCCTCCACTTGCTTCAATGAAAACATTCCAGTCACCGGATAAGAATTTACCATTCTCTTGCGG